>JBDLTO010000193.1:0-3043 GCA_039805815.1 Bacteroidota bacterium
GCTCTTCCGATATTGACCACTTTCACCTTGACATCAAATTTGGAGTCTGTCATGCTGATTGGAGTTGGACTAACAACCACTGTTGCATCCTCAACCACATAATCAGGTAACTCAGGTGCATATAACTTTACAGCTGGATCTCCATTCAGGAGGCATTGCTCCATTGTGATGATGTTGTAAAAATCACTGGATCCACCCTGCTGCATCACATCTTTTAGGGCATTTAATTGCAGGCTTCCAATTGAAGAACCATAACCTGCGGATGCAAGCCTTTTGTACAGGTTATAGGTATAGAGGTTAAGATAGTTTACAATCCCAAAATGTGTACTGGCCAAAAAACCTATACTCCCTTTATCCGGGGTAAGGATATAATTCTCAGAGATTGATCTCTTAACTGAATTGAGACGGAGACTATCATATATGAAAAAATTTCCTGCATTACAGCCATTGGCCAAAAACAATGGATATTTGCCTGCATTGTTAAATATTATTGGATCATCCAGGTTGAATTCCATCGAACTAGCTGAAGAATGCCCAAAGTATGTAATCAAACCTAGGCCTTCATCCACCAAGCTACCCAGCAAACCTGAGTTAACCTGCTCAATACCGGCAGGCGTAAGCTTCTCGAATGTGTTGACAAAAGCTCCCATAAGTGTATCCTGAATAACAGCCTTTGCTGTATTCATGTATCCGTTAATAACACCCTGCAAATAAGGATCACCACCACCAATGACGTGAGCTACTTTTTTCATCCAACCTTTTGCAGCTATCGTTTGATCCGGCGATCGAAGATTCTGCTCATGTTGTTTAACTTTATTCAAGTAAGCAATTATTTCATCTCCATTGGTTACGGATAACCTTCCCACAGGAATTTCAGGAGTAGGGTCGTTGTTCTCAGATACGAGAATATTATCTGAGCCAGGATTCCCAAATGTTGGAACCAGATTCAACTTTGCCGTTGCAGCCCTCGACTCATTGATCCTGGACTGGTCATAGGTAATTCCCTTACCTACAAGTAACAATTGCCTGGGAGCAACCTGAAATTTCTGCCTGGCAAATGCAATAAAATTTTTTATCGAAAGTGGATGCTTTTTGATACCCCATGCGAACTGGTCTTCAAGCTCATCAATGTGGTAAACACCCACCTGATGAGATCCCCCTACTGTACTTTCCCTGTATGATTTGTAAAGTGCAACAGGATCTCCAACACCGCTTGATCTCAGGGAAGGATGAGTTATCATCATGAAGTTCCCCTGCAAAGACACTGCAGTAAAATCAATAAAATTCCGTTTCTGAAAGTTGTTTACTGCCTTTATCTGCCCCGCAGCATTCATCAACACAAATTGTCTTGTTCCACCGGGAGGCAAAGCTAATTTAACAATACCTGCTGTTCCAATATCGCCAACATATCTTTTTTGGTCTGTGAGATTGTACAAAACTGGGGGCTGACCTTCGGTAGAAAATCCACTAATTTCAAGATAATTACCTGCAGTTGAGGGTGGGAGGGAAAAGGAGAACAAGGAATTTCCACCAAAATTGAATGTTCTTGGATAAACTAGCTCATATTTGGCTACAGTTATCCTGTCTGTTGCAACATTTGCCAAATTAGCAACCCTGATGGTATCAACAGCCCTGCCAAGGAGGCTTGAGGCAAAGCCAATTTCCTGAACAGCTGCATTAAAAAGATCCATTCTTCGTTCAATAACAGGAGTCCCGTTCACCGAAACACGAATTGATCTTAGATTGGGCGCATTGCCATAAGCAGCAATACGTAAAACCGGATCTGGACCGCCGGCAGCCAAGTATAAGTTGTTATACTGCTCCACCAATGGAGTGGCAGGTTGAATGTTTCTACTGCTCCAGCCTTCCCCGTTGTCGTAAGAAGAAGAATAAATATAAACGCCTACGACCGATGCGAAGCCAGCGTTCACCTGATCTTTGAAACTCCGATCCAGGGTGTGCATAAAATATGGTTCCGGAGATAAGGTGTTTGCTGCCACATTGTTTTCGGCTGATGATATTCTGGCATTGACTGAACCCGGATTAATTGTCAGAAAATAGGCAACGGTGTCTGTATAAAGACTCCACCGATCTGAAAGTTGAAAAGCTGGATTGTTATATAATATTGCGTCTTCTTTGCCATCATTCATTTGTCCATAAAACTCAATGAAATCATTGTCGCCTAAAACACCGGTTGAAATACTTGTGTAAATAGCTACTTCTTTGCCATTCCTCCAAAGTTGAAAGCTTTCTGCCGGATTATTCCCCAATCCAGCGGCCTTTAAAACTGCGCCTGAAATCCTGTAAAGTCCATCTTGCCCAAGAGTGAATTTATGATATGTTTTTCCGTAATCGATCCATGCATTGTTAAACTGGGCAGTTGTTTTGACTGAAATAAGTATAAACAGGATGACAATAGAAAAAAGCCTGTACAATTTAGTCTTTCCCATTAGTTTCTATTTTCTTTTCTTATGAGATTGAAACTCAGTGAAAACACATGTGTATACAACGGATTGGATTGATTGGCAAGGTTTGTAAAGGCATAATCAATGGTAACCTGCTTCAGTTTAAAGCCAACACCTATGCCTGGCTGGAATATCCATATTTTTTTAAGATTTGTGGTATCTCCATCCTTTAACCCTTTTTGAAAGTTATAAACACCCAGACGTCCGTATACCAATTTTCTGAAACCCGCTTCAAGTCCAATTCTGGGATCAACATTCAAAACAGTTGACGATAACAGTACATTGCGTTTACCATCAAATGTAAAATCCAAGTTTACCTCGCCTCCTAATTCAATAGCTTCTGTTAGCTCTTTTTTAAATGCTGCACCGAAAATAAGCCTTGGTGCTGTCAATTCTGTTGACTTTACTGGAATTTCATTGTTTGTGAGGTAAAGAATTTGCTTCTCCCTATCTGTAAACCTGAAATTCCAGACATTGAATGTAGATGTCAGATCTCTTGCAACAATCCCCAACTCCCATTGGGCTGATTTATAGGAAATACCAGCATCCATGCCAATTCCCCATGCACGAGCAAAGCT
>JBDLTO010000194.1:0-2556 GCA_039805815.1 Bacteroidota bacterium
GTGGCTGCTTTCGCCTCTTGCCGTGACGCATTGATCATTGAGCCCCGTCAATCCATCGATGCGAATACAGCACTGACTTCCAAAGATGGTATCAATGCAGCAGTGGTATCCGTTTATTCCAGGTTCAAAAGTGCACGTCTTTATGGTCGTGATTTGATAGCTATACCTGAAGCATTGTCAGACAATGGCTTTGCCACCAACAAATCTGGCCGTCTTCAACCAGAGGCAAATAATGTATACAGAGCCCACTTCACTGATGCCCTTTGGTCAACAGGCTACAATGGTATCAATCAGGCTAACCTCATCCTGGAGGCCGTTCCCTCAGTAAATGCCCCTGGTATTACAGCTGCAGACAAGGCTTCATGGACTGCTCAGATGCAATTTTTACGTGCACTGTATTATTTTGACATGATAAAGGTGTACGCCTACATACCAGGTGCAGTTGTTGCAGCCCAGGACAAAGGTGGTATTCCGGTGATCACAAAAGGAATAAGTAGTTCTACTGATGCGCTTGCATTACTTCCATCAAGAGCACCCGTTGCTGATGCATATAAGTTAATCATCAGTGACCTTCTGGCCGCTGAAGCTGCGTTGACATTCCCTGGCTTAGGTGTAAATTTTGCCAATAAAGCTGCAGCTCAGGCTATGCTTTCAAGGGTTTACCTGTACATGAAAGATTATGCCAATGCCAAAAGATGGGCTGATGCCTGTATTACATTAGCAGGAAGCAGACTTTCCAGTGCAGGCACATATGTTTCGCAATGGAGAGCTTCTACACACAATGAAAGCCTGTTTCAGCTTGTTTATGCAACGAATGGTGAGAATGTTGGCGTAAATGAATCCCTCCAAACATCTTTCTCCACACTCACCGCTCCTGGCAACACAACAGTTACTGGTGGTTTCGGAGACCTTGTTCCTACCCTTAGCCTGATGAATGAACTTGGCATTACACTGAATGGTGGCAATACCACTGCCAATTTCAGCCTTTCTGTAACAGGTTTGACAAGAGGTTCTGATGTAAGGGCTTTGCTTTATGAAGCCGGAACAACTGGTCGCGGTGCTTCAAAAGTTGAGTGCACCAAATACATTGGCAAAAATGGTTTCATCAATCTGGATAATGTACCTGTAGTAAGGATTGCTGAAGTGTACCTTAACAGGGCTGAGGCCATGTCTACACCAGGATCACCCGTATTCAATGAAACTGCAGCACTTGCTGACCTGAACACAATTGCCACAAATAGGGGTTTGACGGCTTTCACCCTTACCGGCTCAGCACTTTATGAAGAGGTATTGAAACAAAGGAGGCTTGAACTCGCCTTTGAAGGACATCGTTTCTTTGACTTGAAACGTTTGGGAAGAGATCTTGTTAAAGCACCTCATTACAATACCGTAGCCTTTACCGATATCAGAATTCTTGCTCCACTCCCACAAAGAGAAATTGATGGAAACAAGAATATGGTACAAAACGCTGGATACTAAAATCAAGAAACATGAAAAGATTACAATCATTTATCATAGGAATAATAGCCATTGCTTTGTTTGATGGCTGTATCAAGAATGAGCTGACGGTATTCACAGCAGGAGTTGTTGAATTCGATGCTGCATCTTGGAATGCAAATGGTGCAGGCCTGACTTATCCCATTCTTACCAGAATTCCTGGATATGGCAGGGTCGCCAATACCTCTGATCCCCTGCTGACTCGCACCAATACAGGTATCAAAAAATTCAGGATCAACCTGGTTGGTCAGCAACTGACCACTGATACAGACGTATTTGTAGTACTGGGTTCAGGCACAACAGCCCAGGTTGACAGGCATTTCAGGATCAAAACGCCGGTTAGAATTCCTGCAAAATCCAGTTTTGGTGAACTGGAAGTGGAAATTCTGAACCCTGGCACAGCATCATCCACACCTGTTGATCTGAACCTCACCCTTAGCGGAGGATCAGGCACTGTAAAAGTGAGTGAGAACTATAAAACAATTGGATTGAGGATATCCCAATTGTAATAGATTTCCTTTAATAAAAAGAGGAGGGCCTGATCACATGATCCGGCCCTCCTCTTTTTATTAGTATTAAGATTATTTCAAAACTTCATTGAGCTTGGCATGAAGGTCAGACCCTCTAAGATCTTTGGCTATAACTTTTCCTTGGGGATCAAGTAAAACATTAAAAGGAATCCCTTCAATACCATAAAGGGGAACAACTTTACTGTTCCAGAATTGCAAATCACTTACATGTTGCCAAGTAAGTTGGTCATCAGCGATGGCCTTCACCCATCCCTCTTTCTCCTTGTCTAATGAAACGCCTAAGATTGTGAAATTTTTATCCTTGAATTGCTGAAAAGCACTCACTACATTAGGATTCTCATTTCTACAGGGTTTACACCAGCTTGCCCAGAAATCTACCAAAACGTATTTGCCCCTCAATGATTTCAATGAGAATGGCTTGCCGTTCACATCGGGCAATTCAAAGTCAGGTGCTTCCTTGCCAACCAGATCACCGGTTTGGGGTTTTAACATAGCATTATTGAAGTCTGACGCCAGTTTGGTAATGCGT
>JBDLTO010000195.1:0-3872 GCA_039805815.1 Bacteroidota bacterium
CACCACGATGAAATGGAAATGCAGTATGTGATCTCTCCTATCGTTCAGGCTTGTGATGCCATCAGTGGTGCAAGACCCGGAGCCAGAAGAGAAATCATGCAACAATATATCCAGCGCATCAAAGACCTGGAAAACCTCGCACTTACTTATACCGGTGTAGAAAAAGCATACGCCATTCAGGCAGGTAGAGAACTTCGGGTTATTGTAGAAGCAGATAAGGTTAGTGATGGAGACAGCGAAAAACTGAGTTTTGAAATGGCCCAAAAAATACAGACAGAAATGACTTATCCCGGACAAATCAGGGTAACTGTAATCCGTGAAAAACGGACTGTCAATGTTGCCCGATAAGCATTTTAAAACCTTTTATTGAAATAGATTTTGTTTTAACAAGGGCATTGATTACCTTTGCCCCCCAAATCGAACAGATTATGAATCAGGCTATCGCATTCGTACATGAGCAGTTGACAAAAGTCGGCAATCTCCCTAACTTCAAAGCTGGTGACAACATCACTGTTAATTATAAAATCATTGAAGGTAACAAGGAAAGAATCCAGAGCTTCAAAGGCGATGTAATCAAACGTCAGGGACAAGGTGGTACAGCTACCTTTACAGTGAGAAAAGTTTCTGATGGCATCGGCGTTGAACGTACTTTTCCAGTTGCTTCACCTAATATCGATTCCATAATCCTGAACAAAACAGGTAAGGTGCGCCGTGCTAAACTCTTCTTCCTGAGGGAAAGAAGTGGTAAAAGTGCAAGGATTAAGGAAAAAAGAATCAGGTAATTCATTACATATAAGTATGTTAATCCCGCCTTCGTGCGGGATTTTTTATGTCAATCATTACCGGTTGCGATAAAAATTCATTAAATTTGTTATCTATCAAAAAATACAGATATGTTATCCAATAGCACGTTTTTGCTGGCAATGCCTGGTGGTTCAGAATGGATCTTTATCATAATAGCTGTACTCATCCTTTTTGGAGGTCGTAAGATACCTGAATTCATGAGAGGCATAGGTAAAGGTATTCGTGAATTCAATGATGCCAAGTCTAATGTAAAAAAGGAGATAGAAGAAGGCATGCAGGAAAAAGACAAGGCTGCACACTAACACCCTACCCCCTACATTGTATATCCACCAATCCATATCGGATCTCCGGGAGAAACTCCTGTGCGGAGAACTTGACTGCGTAACTGTAGTAGCTTCTTATCTTAAAGCTATAAAGAGTAACATACACCTCAACGCTTTCGTTGAAGTATACGAAACTGAAGCTATAGAAAAAGCGAGAAAACTTGATGAAAAAAACAAGGACCCACAAAGTTGGGGAAAGCTATATGGTGTGGTTATTGGCATAAAAGATGTCTTATGTTATCAAGGACACCATGTTGGAGCTGCTTCAAAAATACTGGAAGGATATAAAGCTATTTACAACGCAACGGCAATTCAAAGACTCCTGGATGAAGATGCCATAATCATTGGGAACCTGAACTGTGATGAGTTTGCCATGGGTTCTTCCAATGAGCATTCTGTTCATGGTAAAGTGCTGAATGCGGCTGATGAAAGACGTGTTCCAGGTGGCTCTTCAGGTGGCTCAGCTGTAGCAGTGCAAGCAAATTTGTGCATGATAAGCCTGGGTTCAGACACAGGCGGATCTGTAAGACAACCTGCAGATTTTTGTGGAATCATAGGTATGAAACCCGGTTATGGACGCATTTCGAGATACGGATTACTCGCATATGCCTCTTCGTTTGATCAAATAGGTCTCTTTGCCCAAAATATTCCGGATCTTGCCCTGACATTAGGCGTTATTGCAGGCGAAGATGAGTTTGACAGCACCTGCTCTGCAGAACCGGTTCCGGACTACATTCGAGATCTGGATAAGGAGAAGAAATTTAGGATCGCCTATTTCCCTGAATGCTTTGATCACCCTTCCCTTGACCCTGAAATAAGAAAGGCGCTACTCGAGAAACTTGACATCCTCAAAAAAGAAGGCCACACAATTGAAGCTGTTAACTTCAAATACCTCGATTACGTTGTGCCGGCATATTATGTACTTACTACAGCAGAAGCCTCTTCCAACCTTTCCCGATACGATGGTATAAAATTTGGTTACAGAACACCTTCAGCAGTGAAAAATCTGCAGGAATTATACTGCAAAACCCGCTCAGAAGGTTTTGGGAAAGAAGTCAAAAAAAGAATAATGCTAGGAACCTTTGTACTAAGTACAGGCTACTATGATGCCTACTATGCCAAAGCGCAACAGGTCAGAAAGCTGATTGCAGATAATACCAAGGAAATATTCAACAGTTTTGATCTTATAATAATGCCTACCAGTCCCTCAACAGCGTTTAAATTCGGGGAAAAAAGCAACGATGCAGTTGAGATGTTTCTGGGAGACCTTTATACCGTATATGCAAACCTTGCCGGGATTGCAGGCATCTCGATTCCCCTGTTCAAACACAGCAATGGAATGCCATTTGGAATCCAGATCCACGCAGACAGGCTTAAAGAAGAAGAGCTGTTGCAATTCTCACAACAGCTCCTCCGTTATCATTGATTTCTAGAAGTCATCGTCATCATCAAAACCTCCTCCTCCGTCGTCGAAATAGCCCAAATCCTTGAACTCATCGTCAATGGAAAAGTCATCCTCCTCGGTTGCCTTTTTGGCACCTCCTGGAGCAGCTTTCTTGGTTTTTGACTTGGGAATGTCGAACTCGTCAAAATCGGGATCCCAGTTGTCGTCATCTTCAACTTTTTCCCAATCGTCTTCGACGTCTACATCATCTTCATCGTCGTCCTCACTTGAAGATTTCTTTGCTCGCTTAGCTGGTTTTTCATCGTCCAATTCAAGATCCTCGTCATCCCCATCATCTTCCTTTGCGGATTTGGATGAGGCTTTCTTAGGCTTAGAAGAAGAATCGTCGCCAGCAGGTTTCTTGGTAACTTTTTTTTCTTTTTCTGACTTTGCCATGTCTACTAGGGATTTACAGCGTAAAATTTCTGAGAGTTTTTTATATGACCAAATAATTCAGTAACATTTTTTTAACATAAATCACAAAGCGCTTATTATCTGGTCTCTTTCCGGACCATTGCTTATGTAACTGACGTTGATTCCAAGGAAACGATTGATGTAATCAATATATTGTTTCATCGGGGCAGGCAGAGAATCGTGTTCTCTTATCCGCGTAATATCAGTCTGCCAGCCTTCAAAATGCTCATAATGAGGTTCAATTGGCAATTTAGACATTTGATAAGGAACTGCTTTTTGCTGAGTTCCATTTATGCCATAGGATGTGCAAACAGAAAGCTGTTCAAAGGCATCCAGCACGTCAGATTTTGTCATTACTATCTGGGTAACGCCATTTACCATACAAGCGAAATCTAGGGCTACCAGATCAATCCAGCCACAGCGTCTTGGCCTTCCTGTTGTAGCACCAAATTCATTGCCAATCTTTCTCAAGCGCTCACCTGTTTCGTCATGTAATTCAGTTGGGAAAGGACCGCTTCCCACACGTGTACAATAAGCTTTGGTAACACCAATTACTTCCTTGATTTTCTGAGGAGCAATGCCCAATCCGGTACAGACACCTGCAGATATAGTATTGGAAGATGTTACAAATGGGAATGTGCCAAAATCAACATCAAGCATACTTCCCTGTGCACCTTCAGCAAGCACTTTTTTGCCGTTTCGGATCTGTTCGTTGATGAAGTATTCACCATTTACAATCTTGAGGCTCTTCATGAATTCAATTGCCTCAAAAAATTCTTCTTCCCACTCAGAGATATCGTCATTGAAACCAAATGAATCAAGCATGCGCTGATGCTTAAGTCGGAGCTTGATGTATTGGGTAGTAAAATTCTTGTCCAGCAAATCCC
>JBDLTO010000196.1:0-2665 GCA_039805815.1 Bacteroidota bacterium
ATCTTCAATCCAAATCTGACGCTGTTCTGAGCTGAACATGGGGTTTTTGGTTGCGTTAATGCCAATGGCTACTACAATCTTATCAAAAAGAGGCAATGCACGCCGGATAATATCAACATGCCCCAGTGTTAATGGATCAAATGTTCCGGGAAATACACAAATTTTTTGCATGTTGGAGTTTTAGGCATTGGCTTCTCGCCTGCCTGATAATAGATATAAAACTGCCATTCTGACTGCAACCCCGTTCTCAACCTGATCAAGTATTATGGATTGCCCACTATCTGCAACATCACTATCCAATTCAACTCCTCTGTTGATCGGACCAGGATGCATAATCAAAATTTGTTTTGAAAGACTTTCCAGTAAAGACTTTTTGACCCCATAGGTCTGATTATATTCACGCAATGATGAAAATAAAACCTGATTTTGGCGTTCAAGCTGAATACGCAATACATTGGCAGCATCGCACCATTCTAAGGCTTCTTTTACATTATAGGTTACGTTTACACCAAAGGCCTCCTGAATATAACGTGGTATAAGTGTAGGTGGACCGGCAAGGGTTATTTCTGCCCCCATTTTAGAAAGGAGGTATATATTACTTAAAGCAACCCGTGAGTGCATGATATCCCCAATGATTGCAATTTTTTTTCCTTTTAATTGTCCGAGCTTTTCAACAATTGAAAGTGCGTCTAACAATGCCTGAGTTGGGTGCTCATTGATACCGTCACCTGCGTTAATTATTGCAGCAGGTATATGTTTGGCAAGAAAATGAGGAGCTCCAGTTGCACTGTGCCGCATTACCACCATATCAACTTTCATCGAAAGGATATTATTAACTGTATCAAGCAGTGTTTCTCCTTTTGAAACTGAAGAACCACTCGCAGAAAAATTGATAGTGTCTGCACTCAAACGTTTCTCAGCCAATTCAAAGGAAATTCTTGTGCGGGTAGAGTTTTCGTAAAAGAGATTGACCACAGTTATATCCCTGAGAGAAGGAACTTTCTTGATAGGACGCTGCAAAACCTCCTTAAACTGCCTGGCAGTATCCAGAATTAACTGTATGTCTTCCGGTATAAGATCCCTGATGCCAAGCAGATGTTTTGTTCTAAGCTGCATTCAAAAGCTAAATTAATGTTTTATTCTACAATTGAACAATGGATATATCTAACTAAAAACTATCATACAAAACTACCTTTTTCTCATCCCCCCAAAAAACCTTAACCTTTTGTGTAACAATTGAATCAATGGATTTTCCAACATAATCAGGCTGAATAGGAAGTTCTCTACTGAATTTTCTGTCTACCAAAATACACAACTCAACCTTTTGGGCTCTTCCATTGTCAAGCAATGCATCCATAGCAGCGCGAATTGTTCGTCCTGTGTACAACACGTCATCAATCAGAATTACTTTTTTATTTTCAATGGAAAAGGGTAAATCAGTGACACTTGGGATGTGAATCTGACCCCTGAAATCATCCCTGTAAAAAGTGATGTCAAGCTTACCATACGGGAGATTGAGCTCAGGATGAATTTCAAGTATGTATTGTGTGATGTAATCACTTACAGGAATCCCTCGTGGCTGTATGCCAATGATACAGGTATCAGTAAATGGATAGTGATTTTCAATTAGTTCATGAGACAATCGCTTAAGTGTTAGCTTTAGCTGCTGCTCGTCCATGATTGTATTGATACCTTGCATAAAATCAGGTTAATAGAGATTCTTTTATTAATCGGGCTGCATAAAAGGATAACGGTAATCAGTTGGAGGATCAAAGGTTTCCTTTATTGTTCTAACGCTCAACCACCTGTATAAATTAATCGAAAATCCTGCCTTGTCGTTTGTTCCCGAAGCTCTTGCGCCGCCGAAGGGTTGTTGACCAACAACTGCTCCTGTGGGTTTATCGTTGATATAAAAATTTCCGGCAGCATTTTTCAAAACAGTTGTGGCTTCATCTATTGCTGCTCTGTCCTTTGAAATTATAGCTCCAGTCAATGCGTATGGAGAGGTTTCATCCAGCGTTTGCAAAGTTTCTGAATACTTTTTCTCGGGGTATACATATATGGTCAGCACTGGTCCAAATATTTCCTCACACATGGTCACATACTTGGGGTCTGTTGTTTCGATAACTGTTGGTTCTATGAAATATCCTAAAGATTTATCACAATTACCTCCAGCGATGACCTTAGCTTTGGTAGATTTCTTTGCAGAATCGATGTATGATTTAATCTTTGTGAATGATTTTTCATCAATGACTGCTGTTATAAAATTAGTGAAGTCCTCAACACTACCCATGTTGAAACTTTTTATGCCAGCAATCAGCTTTTTCCTGACAGCTACTGCAAGATTAGAAGGAATATATGCCCTTGATGCAGCTGAACATTTCTGTCCCTGATACTCAAAAGCCCCCCTTAACAAGGCGGTTGCTACAACATCTGGATCGGCTGAAGGATGAACCATCACAAAATCTTTCCCACCGGTTTCCCCTACTATTCTTGGATATGATCTGTATTTTCCAATATTCTCTCCAATTGTCTTCCACATTTGATTAAAAACACCTGTTGAGCCAGTGAAATGTACGCCTGCAAACTGAGGATGCTTAAAGCAAACATCTCCCAGCGTTGGACCGTCAACATAAACAAGGTTGATTACCCCATCAGGAAGTCC
>JBDLTO010000197.1:0-2695 GCA_039805815.1 Bacteroidota bacterium
CAAATGCTGCACCATCACTGATCTGTGAAGCATTTCCGGCAGTCACAGTTCCCCCTTGGGCAAAAGCTGGTTTCAGCTTTGCCAAGCTTTCGAGTGAAGTATCGGTGCGCACACCCTCGTCTGTGTCCACTACAAATGAACGGTTTCTCTTCCGCCCTGATTCATCAAGATACACTTCACTCACAGTAACCGGCAAAATGCCAGATTTGAAATGGCCCTGTGTTATGGCATTTGCGGCTTTTTGATGAGACGCCAGTGAAAAGGCATCCTGATCGGCGCGGGAAATCCCATATTCACGGGCCACAGCTTCCGCTGTTAATCCCATATTCAGGTAATAATCAGGCTCGTCACTGGCAATGGCGAATGAGGGCACGGCCTTCCACCCAGCCAACGGAACAAAAGACATACTCTCTACCCCGCCTGCAATGATGCAATCGGCCATACCTGATCGTATTTTGGCAGTTGCGATTGCAATGGACTCCAGCCCTGATGCACAATAACGATTAACTGTTATACCTGGAGCCTGATGACCGAGTGCACGTGCAGCTATAATCCTGCCCACCTGCAAACCCTGCTCCGCCTCCGGAACGGCGTTGCCTACAATCACATCATCAACCCTGGATTTGTCGAGTTGGGGAATTGATTGCATCAATCCCTGTATAACTTCGATGGCCAGATCGTCTGGTCGGGTAAACCTGAACCCACCTTTTTTGGCTTTCGCTACCGCTGTTCTCAATCCCGCTACAATAAACGCCTCTTGCATAGCTATTCTTTATAACTCTAAATTAAGAAATAAATGCCCCCTTTAAAAAGAGAGTTTATAATGAGGCTATAAAAAAATAACACAAAACTTAACACTGTTAAGTACATTTGCGTGGCGAACAAAAATGGTCTTAAACACAAGAAAAACAAAACGGAAAGAGGAACTCCGGCGTCTCATATTAGACGCCGCCTTAAAAGTCTTTGTAGAAGAGGGACTGGAACGCCTGAGCATCAGAAGGATTGCGGAAATAATTGCGTATTCCCCCACCACGATATATCTCTATTTCAAGGACAAAAACCACCTCCTCTTTGAACTCTGTGAGCTTGGCTTCCTTCAGATGGCAGAAATGAACAACAACCTGAGTGTCATTCAAAATCCCCTCGAGCGACTTCACCGTATGGGTGAAAACTATATAAAATTCGGGATAGAACATCCTGCCTACTACGACCTCATGTTCAATCAGGCAGCTCCCATGGAGCGCCTGGCCAGCATGGGCAATACCGATTGGAACAATGGTGACCAAACATTGGAGCAACTAAAGGGGATCATTCGTGACTGCCTCAAGCAGGGCCTGATTAAAAAAGGCGATACAGATTCAATTGCCATGGCAGTTTGGGGAATGGTGCACGGATTGGTTTCATTAAGGGTATGCAAAAGGTTCGAAAAACTGGTTGATGCCGGCAATGTTGTGCAGACCATGCACAGTGCGCTCGATTGGCTTGTTAAGTCAGCAGAAACATCCAAAAAATGACCAACTGATTCAATATATTTCATTTATGCATATGCGGTATATCATTTATATTTTTTTATTTCAATCCATGCTGATTGTATCAGGTACAGTCCGCTCGCAATCCATTCTCGAAGGCTACATTGATTCCGCCTTCAACAACAACCTTGCCCTAAAACAAAAAAACATCAGTTTGGAAAAATCCTTGCTTGCTTTGCAGTCTGCCCAAAGCCTTTTCTGGCCATCAATCAATTTACAAGGAGGTTACCAAACCGGCGAAGGTGGAAGGAGCATTGCACTGCCAGTTGGGGACCTGCTGAACCCTGTTTACAACACACTTAACAAGCTGACTGCCTCCAACGCTTTCCCCCCAATACAGAATGCAGAAACTTACTTCCTCCCACAAAATTTCTATGATATAAAAGTTGCAACTGTAATTCCCATTTTGAATGCCGACCTGAAATACAATAAAATAATTCATACCATTCAAACAACCATGCAAAAAACAGACATGCTCCTCTACAAGCGTGAACTAATTCTGCAGGTAAAGACAGCCTACTACAACTACCTTTCTGCTAAAGAAGCAGCATCCATTTACAATCAGGCTCTGGAGCTGGCTGAAGCAGGAAAAAAAACCAATGAAAAATTGATCGCCAACGGAAAAGGATTGGCAGCATACATACTCCGTTCTGAAAGTGAAATCAGTCAGCTCAAGGCTCAGCAAAACGAAGCCCTAAACCAAGTCAAAACAGCAGGCATGTATTTCAATTTCCTGCTGAACAGGCACAAAGACAGTGAAATTGTTGTTGATACAACCAGATCTGAGCTGAACACAAGCATGCAGGCAAAGAAGGAATGGAACGCAAAGCGGGAAGAACTGAGCTTGCTCAAAGAAAACATCAACATCAGCAATAACCTGCTTAACATGCAGGAAAAATTCAACATTCCCAAAATCAACGGATTTCTTCAATTGGGAACACAGTCTTCTGAATGGAAATTCAACAACAAATCAGCATATTACATTACAGGTTTGCAAGTAGATATGCCACTTTTCAATGGTAAAAGAAATATCCGTAAAATCAAACAAGCCAAACTCGATATTGTGTCTGCCGGCAACAAATATGCAGAAACCGAAGCATTGCTGCAGATCAGTCAGTCCGCTGCTTGGAATGGACTAGAAACAGCCTTAGCCAATCTTCAAGCTG
>JBDLTO010000198.1:0-8516 GCA_039805815.1 Bacteroidota bacterium
AAAGTACATCCTTGATGAGTCTTTACAAAAATCATAATTCAAAAACTAAATGATATTGATACCATCATTAAATTAGCTAATAAGGATTGTTTATATCTTTTGTAGCGTTGGATTTTCAAAGAAATACCCATTTATGGTGATGGGGAATTATCATAATAAACTGGTGTAAATCGTTTTTTCTGGTAACTTGTAAGAATTTGCCCTAAATAAGTTTTCAGACAAAAATTTAATGACTAATTTTGCAAACCTGCTTAAAAGCAGTTGGTCCCGTAGTTCAATGGATAGAATAGAAGTTTCCTAAAC
Source organism: Bacteroidota bacterium (assembly GCA_039805815.1). Taxonomy (GTDB): domain Bacteria; phylum Bacteroidota; class Bacteroidia; order Chitinophagales; family Chitinophagaceae; genus Pollutibacter. The sequence continues at coordinate 304 of JBDLTO010000198.1, forward strand.
TTTAGATACAGGTTCGATTCCTGTCGGGACTACAAAAAAGCCGCCTTTATGGTGGCTTTCTCTATTTTTACATAAACTGATCGTATGCAGAATTCAAAGATCATACTTACTATTGGTTGGGATTCCAATATTTGCTTGGGTGTGGCTTATTGTCTATATAAGGCTGGATTCAGGGTGTACCTTTTGTCTCATAATCCCAACAACGCAGGCAGACACTCAAGATTTATTTCCAAATCTTTCAGTTACAATCATGAACATGAACTTACAGATGCTGTACTGAATATTGTGAAGAATGAAAAAATAGATCTTGTCATGCCTTATGATGAAATTGAAACCAGAACCATAAGGGAAAACCAGGAATTGATTTCACAACACACTCAATGTTCCTGGGCAACCGCTGTAGAACAATTCAATATCGGCATCAATAAATCCGGTCTGGCAACATTTCTGGAAATGAAAGGTATTCCCAATCCACCTTCAGCACTTCCACTTGATCAGGAGAAAATCAATAGGATTCTTGATGGTTTTGGATTTCCATTACTCGTCAAAAAAACGAGAAGTTCTGCCGGTAGAGGGATTCAGAAAATATTCTCAAGCCAAGAATTAACCAACTTTTTTAACGAACATAACCCTAATGATTACCTTGTACAACCTTTTCTGATTGGCTCCGATGTTACCTGTAATGTGATTTGCAACCAAGGTATGATTATTTGTCACACCCTACAGGAATCTCCTGTAAAATCAGGAGAAGAATACAATGCTAACGATACACTTGTTTACCACGAAGATGATGAGGTCATGCAGATTGTTGGAAGCATGATGAAAGCGCTGAATTGGCATGGTGTAGCCTGTGTTGACCTTCGAAGAGATGTAAATACAGGCAAACCATACATTCTTGAAATCAATGGCAGGTTTTGGGGGTCTGTACTACCCTCTTTTATTAAAGCTGGAGTAAATTTTCCAGAAATTTTGGCAAATTTATCATTGGGTATACCCACTGCCATTCCTTCACCCAAACCAGCACGGCAATATTCACTCAATGCATACTTCAAGAGAATGCTAAAGGGGAAATGGACTTCTTTGCGAGAAACGAAATATATGCCATATTTTCAGGATCCTATTGCCCGCTTCAGGCAAGTATTTATCAAATCCTAAGCTGCTTGCTGATCCTTGTTAAGCCTTTTGTTGAGAATACCCATGGCTACATATAATACGGGTGAAATGAGGAATTCTTGCATGGTTGCAGCCAACTCTTTTGTTTTTTTATCCACCATACCAAATGCCCAATCATAAGCACCAATTGCTGTAATGGAAAATAGGAGACTAATATGGATGAAATGCCACAGCTGCGACATCCACTTGTCTTCAAGCTTGCCCAAGTGATAGGTTCCAACAAAATAAACCAAAATGGTAACGCCAAATTTGATGATATGTCTCAACTTGCGGGGTATATCGTAAGTAAATGACCTGTCAGCAAACAAGAGATAAAAAAGCGTGTACAGGATGATGATCACAACAAGACCACCGATCCACCTATTCCTTTCACTATTGTACAGGTTCATGGATAGTTTTGAAAACAGAAAGATTATTTGAAAAACGAACCCACAAAACGAAAATGGTACTGTAAACCATAATCTTGAAAATATAATGATGGGCCAAATCAAAGTACCTGTCCCAATGCATCAGCAATGCACTAAGCCCCACACATCGGAGTAGATTGACGAAGTGAATGATGATTACACCGCCAAGTAAATAGATAGCTTTGCGCTTGACGGATGCTGGCATGCTCAAAATGAATCCTACATATAAAATAAACAACTCTAGCCCGTTACAGTCATCAGCAATGTTGAGGAGATGTTTCCCGTCTTTATCTATTTTACTTACTTTGGCAATCTGGTAGTCACCTTCCATCCTCGTAACTGCAACAACAGGTGTTGCCTTAAATCCTTGTGTTCGATAAATCCGGTTAAGAATCCATACAGATTGGCTTCCAACAGTATTGGTTAACGGACCATCAAGTGTTCTCGGTTGAGCCCAGAAGAACAGGTAAACAAACTTCCACAGGGCAAAAAGAACAAGCCCCCTCAGCAAGAAAATTCTTACCTGAGGGGGAAATTGTTCAAAGGCCTTTTTAGGGGCTTCAAGGGCATTTTTCAGCATGCTGATTATGCCTTGTTGATTTTATTTTTGCGATTCTTTTGCAATCTGCGGGCTCCATATCCAAGACCTGCAGCCAGGAGGAATCCTAAACCACCATCTACTGGAATATCACCAGGATCACCACCATTATTGGCTGCGTTTGATATGTCACCGAATGCCAATTCAAGTTTCTGACCGAAAGCCTCTGTTCCGGCGCTGAAATCCAGCTGCGGGAAAGATTGCTCATCAAAATATATTGTCTCTGTATTGTCCTGAGCAAAGGAAGTAGCTGAAAGCGATACTGCCAAGAGTGTCAGGGTTGCTATTTTTCGTGCTGTCTTGATAATCATTTTACTGTTTTTACAGATTAAAATTTAACGTGCCTGACTGATTTAGAGTTTAACGAACCTGACGGTTTTGCTGTCGCCATTTTCGAAATTCACTTTCAGGTAATAAACACCATTGCTATTTAACTTTCCGGCTTTCAGTTCATGCTGAACAGAAGCGTCTGCAGGATTAATTTGTCCGTTAGACATTGCTGAGCCGGAGGCAGAAAGAACACTCCAGTTTTTAGCTTTAGCACTTGGATGTGAAATAAGTGCCTGAATAGTTTCAGACCTAACTGGGTTATTCAGTACACGAACAGTAACTTCTTTGCTGTTATCTACTCCTTTGGATGCAACATGGTTGATTGCAAGAAGGAATCTTCCTTCTTCCTTGAGGTCCTGCATTTTGAATGCATAGTTCAACTTACCACCAACCAATGGGATAGTTTTGTTTTCTTTTGTATCAATCAGTGAAACTGTATTCAATGAATTCCACCTACCCTCAACAGCTACGTCAATGTTTGCAGCACCTTGTTGAGGTACAGTAACAGTAAGAGGATAGTACCTCTTTTCAGTTCCAGGGTTTTTGATAGGTGCATCGAATTGTACAGCCAAAACATCAGCTTCAGCAACGAATTTGATATCTGCACCAGAAGACCTACCCATTGCAATGGCATCATATTTGTTGTCGAAAGCAAATGAAGCATCTGACTTGGAGAGCTCAAGATAAATGTCTGCAGGGATTGGATTACCGGTGCCACTGGCCTTGATACGCAAACCTGCGTTATTAGAAACGGAAGAAGTGTTTTCTACACGTTGTGAGCTGATATCAAGTTTGTATCCATTTCTGATCAAGTGGTCAGCTGTACCTGCATCAGCAACTTTGGCACTCTGATCAAAAGACAATACTGGAGGATTACGATTTGCAATCTTCACAAAAAATCCTGAACCAGATTCTATAAAACGACTTCCATTACCTGTAACTGCATCAGTATTTGCATTGTATGAACTCCATGAAACTGATTCAGGATTCCACCTATAAACAGTTGGATCAATATTGGTTTTGGTCACGCCAGCGCTTTTCCAATCGATAGTAGATGCAAAAGGATTGCTCACAAAATTCCATCCTGCAATACCAAGAGCCAGTGATGACGGAACAACAGAACCTGTTTCATTCAACACGCCAGAAGAAGAAATTGTAAGGTCGGTAGCAAGGGTTCCTTGAGTAGCAGGACCTGCGGTGCCATAGATCCAAGTGGCAACACCCAAACCGGGAGTGATTTGTGCATTTAAATCAGGCAAAGCAACATAGCCAAGATTACCTAAAGAATTTCCTGAACCATAAACACCATTATCAAGTGCAGGGTTAAAATACTTGATTGTACTAGGCGCTTGCGGATTAGGAATAGCAAAATCAAAAGCAATACCGCTGATGTTGGAAAGCGTCAATGGGTTGCTATAAGGGAAACCTAAGAATCTCCATTGATGTTTCCTACCAGAAGGAATGAATCTATCAACAACCACATTCCCATCTATTTTACCGGTTGTGGTATGCTGACCAACTCTTGCAGTTCCAGTTGCAGTGGAGAGCAACTTCAAATTGCCGTTAGAAACAATAGAGCCTGATGTTGGAGTAACAACGCTTGCAATATGTAAAGGAGTTGTCAAACCCAAAGATCCATCATTGAAAGTAGAAAGGGTTAAAGAACTTAAATTGTTGTTAGTTCCCGTTTGATCCATATCTATTGAACCAAAGGCAAGTGGAGCGCGAGCACCCCAGCGCACATTTGAGACACTAATGAATGCATTATTAGCAAGGTCTATAAATGAAACAGAAGAAATTTCTTTATTGGATACCAGACCTACAAATACGGGAGTTCCAAGAATTGGAGTGGAGTATCTTTGAATGAAATCCGGACTACCATCAGTAAACTTAACGGTAACATCAAATTCTCTACCTCCATTTAACGGGTTACCTCCAAGGTCTGTGTAAAATACACTAGCAGAGAAGGCGGTAACTGGAAGTTGTCCTATCATAGTTAATACTAAATTATCACCATTTGCAATAGTTGTAGTAGACAAGAAGGAAGCTGGAAAGTTTGCGTTTGGTGTTAGCAAATCCTGAATATAGGGTTCGCTATCGGGAGAAGTTGTAGAAGCTGAAATATCAAAACCATTGGGATCACCAAACTCAATTGTTCCATAAGGAGCAGGTGGGTTAGTCAATGTTTGGAAATTTTCAAAAAAGCTTGGTGGAGTAGTTGCAAAAGCCGCCAAATGATCGGCTGCAATGTCATAAACAACCATATTGTCGCCACCTGCAACAATACTTGACGTGGGGCCACCAATTAATTTGCCAAGTCCAGCAACTCGACCTGTAACGGTCAACTGCTGACCAGCTAAATTCAAAGTTGCACCAGCATCCAAAGTAAGACTGGCCACTGTGGTGTTGGCACTTAAAGCTGGGAAATTTGGACCTGTTGGCACTGCAGGTATTGTTACCCTGCCAGTAGCTGTAGGTAAAACATTGTTCAGCCAGTTTGTAGCGACACTCCAATCAGTGGAGGTAGCACCAGTCCAAACCTGCTGTGCTTTCAGGCCCATCACTGAGAGGCCTAAAACTGTTAAAAGGGTGAAAATCTTTTTCATAATGTTCAGAATCTGAGAATAAAGAGTTAAAAATTAGACAATCCGGGTGTAAATTAAGTTAAAGTTTATTAAAATACAAGTTGTTACCAAACATTTAAAAACGAACGCCTTGGTTTTTTATTGCAATTAGTCGTTGAAATGCAATAAATTGTGTGTCAATTCCTGCCTTTCATGCACAAATTCGCGCTCTCCATTTTGTTTAACTTTTCAGCATATTTGATATGTGCCCAGGAAAGGCCTGATTCAGTTTCACAAAACAGTCTCCTTTATTCAGGCACTGAATATGTCAAACAATTTAATGAATCAAGGGGAAACCCCTTTTTCCCTGTAAAAAACACCCGAGGTAACCTCTCCTACAATGGATCAATATATAATAACATAGAGATACTGTATGACTGTGAAGATGATATCCCGATCATAAGAGATATCCAAGGCCTGCTGAAATTAAAGCTGATCAGGGAAAAATTGGAGTCTTTTTCGGTTGACAACCACAAATTTGTGAAAATCAAACTGCTGAGTAATCAGGGTGAGTTCTACGAAGAAATTTACAAGGGTAAATACGCTTTATTGATGCAGTGGCAAAAAAAACAGGAACTCGATGCCCAGGAAATCGAGCGATATGTGCTTAAAAAAACAATTTTCATGTTGAAAGACAATGATATCATTCCCATATCTGGCAAATCAGACTTGTATACCCTGATCCCCGGGAAAGAGAAAGAGCTGAAAAGAATGTACAGAACCAATAAGCTGAATTTCAAAAAAAATGCACTTACTGCTTCAGAAAAGATGATTCGTGAAATTGAAAAAATGGGCTGGTGAAAAAAATTACATTAATCGTCTTCATATCCTGCCTGGCAGGAACGGCACTCTCCCAGCAAAAATCACCTTTCGACAGTCTTGCGATTGTCCTGGAGAAAAAATTTGATGTACGTATTTACTATGATGCAAAATTTACCCGTGGGCTGGACATAATTCCTACAAGTGGTAAGCTGGAGGAAGTCCTGAAAAAAACGCTGGAAGGTTCCGGCCTAAGTTTTTATATCTATAAAAATAAAAGGGTATTTGTTTTCAAGGGCTCACCGCTTTCAATACCTCTTTCAACTGATTATTTTAATCCAGCAGGTCAACGCACCACAGAGCAATTGTCGGAAACTTCTCCAACTGAAGGTTTTGAGATTCAAGAGGAAGAAAATAAGATATATATTATAGGTATTAAAGGTGGAACTGGAAATACGGCTTTGATATCCGGATATATCAGAGACGTCAGAAATGGTGAACCTATCAGCGCTGCCTCAGTGATCATCGATGGCACACAGGCCGGAGTTTCCACGGATGCCTTTGGCTACTACTCTATCACTGCTCCAAAAGGCAGACAGGTTCTCAAAGTAACCAGCATTGGCATGAAGGCTTCAAGCCGTCAGCTTAATATTCAGGGAAATGGCAAACTTGACCTAGAAATGAGCGAAGAAATCAGGAGTCTTAAAACTGCTGTCATTGTTGCAAACAGGCAATCCAACGTCAGGGGGATGCAAATGGGTGTGGAAAGGCTCAGCATCAAATCAATCAAACAGATTCCAGCAGTTTTGGGTGAAACAGATATCCTGAGGTCGCTGCAAACACTACCGGGGGTTACCTCTGTGGGTGAAGGAACAGCAGGATACAATGTACGTGGAGGAGGGGCAGATCAAAACCTGCTACTTTTAAACGACATGACCATTTACAACCCTACACACCTTTTTGGATTCTTTTCGGCGGTTGATCCGGAAGTGGTTCGAGGCCTTGAATTGTACAAAAGTGCCATCCCTGAAAGACTTGGTGGCAGAATTTCATCTATCATGGATGTGGGCACCAAGGATGGCAATTCAAAAAAAGTTACTGCAACTGCCGGAATTGGTCCGCTTACAAGCAAATTTACCGTAGAGGGCCCTGTTGCTTCCGAAAAAACAACATTTCTGGTAGGAGGAAGAACAACATACTCCAATTGGTTTCTAAAATACCTGCCTGATGCAACCTTCAATAGAAGCAGTGTAAATTTCAGTGACCTGCTTGTGCACATGACCCATGAATTTTCTGACAAAGACAAGATTTACCTATCAGGATACCTTAGCAGCGATGTGTTTAAACTCAACCAGGATTCTACCTACAGCTATGCCAACAAGAACTTCAGGTTCAAATGGAAACATAATTTTTCAAGTAAATTTTATCAGGTTTTTTCTGCTGGCATGGACCAATACAATTATTCCGTTAAAGGGAGAAATAACCCAAAAGACGCATTTGACCTGAACTTCGGAATGCAGCAGTGGAGTGCGAAAACAGATTTTAAATATGTTCCTAATAACAAACAAGAAATAAATTTCGGGGTTCAACATATCCTATACAACCTGGAACCAGGTAAACTGTTGCCTACTGATACGGCTTCATTGGTAAGTTCAAAAATTCTGCAACGAGAAAAAGCAACAGAATCAACTATTTATCTGGGAGACCAGTACAGACTGAATAACAAATTTTCCCTCCAGGGCGGAATCAGGTATAGCTTCTACAGAACTTACGGAGCAAGGTCATCCTTTACTTATAAACCAGGTTTGCCTCGCAATTTAGCCAATATCAGTGGCACAGAATCCTTTGGGGATGGCGAAACCATTCAAACCTATCATGGACCAGAGTTCAGGGTTTCTGCAAGATACCTGCTTACAGCAAGAACATCATTCAAACTCAGCTACAATACCCTGAGGCAGTATATTCACATGATTACAAACACAACTGCTCTGTCTCCAACAGATATCTGGAAGTTGAGTGACCAGTTTATCAAACCTCAGATCGGACAACAAGTTTCACTTGGTTTCTATACGCAGCCCGGCGACAAGGGAGATGAATTTTCAATAGAAACATATTACAAAACAAGCAATAATTACCTCGATTATAAAAGTGGTGCGCAGTTGGTGTTAAATAGTAATATCGAACAGGATGTACTGAATACACGTGGCAAAGCTTTTGGTGTTGAAGTCTTGTATAAAAAACCCTTGGGTAAACTGAACGGCTGGCTAAGCTATACATTCCTGAGAAGCTTTCTCCAGGTAAATGACCCAATAGCGGGAGAAG
>JBDLTO010000199.1:0-7230 GCA_039805815.1 Bacteroidota bacterium
TTTAAAACAACAATATGAAACAATCATCAACATTGCTCCAATCAGTTTTGGCAACCTGTATTGCATTGACAGTGGCATCTTGTGGCAAAAGTGACAATAATCAAATTACTGACCCACTTGCCTTTGTGATGAAAGTGGAAGCTTCCAATTTCATGATTGCAGGTTTGTCAGAACCAATTTCTGTTGTTTCAAGAACACTCTCCAACGGGTCTAGTGCTTACTGCTTTAAAATTGTTACAAAAAGTACTCCAACTGATCATGCTCAAGGCCCGTGGTGTCCATCCAACATCAATGATGATAAAACTAAAGGCGGCATTTGGTTGGAAGGAGGTAATGTATATGATGTGGATGGTTCATTTATCAAAAACCTTGCCTCTTTTTACAATAACTCAACGTGGCAAATGTATAATACAAGTACTGGTGCAATAACAAAAACATTGACACAAGCAGAATGTGCAGCAGCAGCGAATCCGAATGTTGGTATCACCTATAAAAACTATTGTGTGGAGTGCTTGCCCTCATATGTTTCAACTTTAACTAAAACCATATATATACCCATAACTCCCGTGAAACTGACTTCTCCCATAAGTTTTGGAGGTGGTCCTGGTTCATCAGGACCAAGCATCAGAGGCATTGCATTTAATGGAGTTGTATTTGATGCTCCCGCACCGGTAAATGCCATTTTGGGTGCCTATACATTGGCGCCATTCGACGATGCGGGTGGCCATATAAATTTGGCTGTTGGTTACCACTATCATGCTGCAACGGGTATGTCAAAAAAAATAACACAAGCTGATGGTCATGCTGCCATGATCGGTTATGCATTGGATGGCTTTGGCATTTATGAAAGATTGAGCACAGCAGGAACAGAATATACAGATTTGGATGCAAGTCGGGGACACTCCGATAACACAAGAGGATATCACTACCATGTGGATAAGGCAGGTGCAAACAATTTCATCAATAGCTTAGCTGGAGCCTACGCCCTCTGAAAAAAAGAAACAATGAAAACATTTTTTCTGCTTTTCTTATTGACATCTGTTAGGTTGGTGCAAGCTCATGAGCCGGATTTGTCTAATCTTATGGTGTATGAACAAAACGGGAAACACTTTCTCACAGTCAGAAGTTCACTTCTTGCATTTGAGGGTGAAATTCATTATCTGTTTGGTAAAAATTCATACAAAACACCCGAAGCTTTTGAATCCTTGGTAATCCGTCATTTTCAGAACAATTGCTTCCTCATCGCTAACGGTGATACAATCAGGCTTGTGAATCCAAAAGTATTCCTAGGTCATGAAACTACTGTTATTGCTGAACTGTCCAATCCACCTAAAATATTCAATTCCATCTATGTAAGAAATGACCTGTTCAAGGATATGCCGAACAACATGTCTGAATTGATTATTGCTATAAATGGGTTACCGCTTAAACAATATATTTTGAATTATAGTAACAACCATGAAATTGGGTTTAAAGTGGAGAAAGGTAATTGGGAAGTTGCTAATAAATCGTATTCATTTTACAAAAAACCAATATTAATTTCTTTTTTGATACTTTCCTTTATCATAGGAGCGGCGAAAATGAAAACCAAAAAAGGAATGTTTCTAAAAGAATAATTTGAAATAAGGACACAAATAAATAAAAATCAAATATGAACTTCAAAATTTCAGTTTTGGAAAAAATGTTTTTTGCATTGGGATTAATTGCATTTGCTTCAGGTTGCAATAAAAGTAATGCTCCTTCAACCGAAACAATGGAAATTCCGGCGGTTTATAAAAAAATTTACGGTGCCTCAAGCATAACAACTGATGGTACATGGATTTATATCAAAACAGCCGATTTGCCTGACCATAAAAGCCCTTATTATTCCACTTCAAATCCATTATATGAAGCATATAATGGAATAACTTTTGGAGGATATACCTTTAATAAAAATCCAAATTCTATTGTGGAACAATCTGCAACATTAAAAATTCCCGCTAATCCTGCTGTAGATGCCTCACATTCCGCCACTCCATTGGGTCCCATAGGTATTGCGTTAAATGGAGTACCTTTTTTCAACCAATATGCAGGTCCGAATCAACCGCTCACCAATGAAATAACATCATTTGATAAATATTATGGACATCCTCAACAGTCTGGAGTCTATCATTATCATGTTGAACCGCTTTACCTGACTACCGTAAAATCAACGAAATTCGGATTAATGGGTTTCCTATTGGATGGATTTCCGGTATACGGTCCCAAAGAGGAAAATGGAACTGATATCAAAAGCAGTATGCTAGACGCCTATCATGGGCATTCGCATGCAACAGCTGATTATCCTAATGGAATATATCACTACCATTTTACGGATGATGCCCCTTATCTCAATGGCAATGGATTTTATGGAAAACCCGGTACGATTAGCCAATAAATGAAAGCTCACTTTATCCATATCAGCTTTGCATTCCTGTTTTCCTGTCACGAAAAACAGATTCCTGAGTATAGTATCCTTAAGACCTCAAAGGACATTTCCATCCGGAATGATATTATTTACCATAAGGACGAAAAATTCAATGGGCTCCTTTTTGAATTGCATCCAAGCGGGTCAGACACCCTTTTATCGGAAAGAATCAAAAATGGAATCCATGAAGGTGTTTTCAAAAAATGGTATCTCAACAGAAAACTGATGGAGTATAGGGAATACAGCTTGGGAAGAAAAAACGGAAGGCAATTGGCCTTTTGGGAAAATGGGAACAAAAGATTTGAATTTGTGGCCAAAAACGATGCTTATGAAGGTGAATTGAAAGAGTGGACACTCAATGGACAATTGTTTCATTTGGCTCATTATGTAAACGGACAGGAGGATGGCATTCAAAAAATGTGGCATGAAAACGGTAGAATAAGGGCAAACTATGTCATCAAAAATGGAAAACGTTATGGACTATTGGGAACCAAAAATTGCAAAAATGTATCGGACAGTATTTTTAATGTCAATTAGTCTTCTTTTTTTGTGCTGCAATAAAAAACAAAGGGAAAGTTTGACATTGCCCTATTATAATGAACCTGATTTTACTCCGATATTCGTTATTGACCAATCAATGGTGATGAAAGATATCACCCATAGAATCAGTGATTTCTCATTTCTAAATCAGGATAGTATAATGGTCACACAAAAGGAAATTGAAGGAAAAATCCATGTGGCCAATTTTATGTTTACCGGCTGCGGGAGCATTTGTCCTGTAATGACGAATCACATGAAGATGATTAGCGATAGCCTAAATTCAGACAGAAATCTTGTTTTATTGTCATATTCTGTGACCCCATGGATTGACAAGTCTCATATCCTCAAGAAATATAAAGCTGAGAACAACATCCAAAATAAAAACTGGCATTTCCTTACAGGGAACAAGGCTGATATTTATAAACTCGCAAGACAATCCTATTTTGCTGAAGAAGACTTGGGGTTCAGTAAAGACAGTACCGAATTTTTGCATACCGAACATTTCATTTTGGTGGATAAGACCAAAAGGATTCGTGGTGTTTACAATGGAACACTGGCTTTGGAAATGCATCAATTGATAGGTGATATCAAAACCCTAGAACAAGAAGACCACTTATAATTGGTTTTCGCAAATCAAAAGTGTAAAACCAAAAAACATGCAGAAAAGCTTTCTTTACAAATGCCTGGTTTCAATTTTGATTGCAATTCTGTTTAAGCTGATTTTTTTCAGACTTTCAGATCTGATTGGGCTTGATTTGATTTTCATCAGTATGGCAACAATGGTCATTTTGGAAGGTAATCTTAGAATTGATAATTCACTTAATAACAAAATCACTTGGTTTAAAAACCCGAAAAAACGATTCATCCTTCAAGGCCTTTTTTTTACTTTTTTCACATCATTGGCAATTTTTCTGCTCATGTTTATCCTACATCAAATCAGGTTTGGTGATGGTAGACTTGTGAATAGGAGAATGGTTGAATTGTTTTTTCCAACATTGGTATTTTCACTGGCAATCATCACAATTCACATCAGCATTATTTTTTTCCGGGCATGGAAAAGCAGTCTTTTGGAAGTGGAAAAATATAAGACACTGAATGCAGAAGCCCAATTGCAAAACCTGAAAAGTCAAATCAATCCACACTTCCTTTTCAACAATTTAAGTGTGCTGACTTCCTTAGTTCAAAAAGACCAGGAAAAGGCAGTAGACTTCATCAATGAACTTTCAAAAGTATACCGGTACGTTCTGGAAAACAAAGATTCAGAATTGGTTACGTTGGATGAGGAACTGGAATTTCTTGAACATTACACCTACTTACTGAAAATCAGATTTGAAAACAGTGTTTCTTTCAATTTTCAAATTGAAGACGAATTCAGATTGAGCTTCCTTCCTCCCATGTGTTTGCAAATGCTCGTTGAAAATGCCATCCAACACAATGAGGCTTCACAGGCAAACAGACTTGATATTTCCATCTGTACGAAGGATGATACTTTAATTGTTGAAAACAAGATCCAAACCAGAACAGAATCTACTGTCAGTTCAAAAACCGGATTAAAAAACATAACTTCTCGTTTTTCACACTTTACCAATAAAAATATTTTGATTTCAAATGATGGGCGAATATTTAAAGTCACTTTACCATTAATAAATTGATAATGAAAGCAATAATCATTGAAGATGAAATATTGTCGGCAGAACACTTGACAATGCTTTTAAAAAAGATTGACGTGGATATTACAGTGTTCCAATACATGGACACGGTAAAGGCCACTGTTAATGCCTTCAAATCCGGGCTTCAATGCGATTTGATTTTCATGGATATTCATTTGGCAGACGGAAATGCTTTTGAAATTTTCAGTCAAATCAACATTGAAACACCCATCATCTTTACAACTGCCTATGACAATTATGCCATACAGGCTTTCAAAAAAAACAGCGTAGACTACCTTTTAAAACCGGTTTCATTTCAAGACTTGAAGTTCTCAATCGATAAATTCAAAAGTCAACATGAATCAAATAATAATCGGCTTTATGAAACCCTTGCCAGAACATACAAGAAATTAAATGAACAATACAAGACCAGGTTTATTGTAAAAACGGGTGAAACCATCAATACGATTCAAACCCATGACATACTTCATTTCGAATCATATGAAAGCTATTCTTATCTGATTAATAAGCAGGGAAAAAGATACATCATTGAATACTCATTGGACCAACTGGAAAAGTTGTTGCCTCCTCAAGACTTTTTCCGCATCAACAGAAAAATAATTATTCATATTCAAGTAATTGAAAAAGTAATTTCTCATTTCAACAGTCGTTTATTGGTTATAGCGGCAAAACTGGAGGGTGATACGCAAATTGTCAGCAGAGAAAGGGTTATAGATTTTAAAAATTGGTTGAACAGTTAGCAAAGGAAATTATCTGTTTCCTTAACCAACCTTTATATGTCTGAAGGTTTTGTACATTCGCAAACAGATGAACAAAACTGACAAACAGCAAAATAAAAACAGCCTGCTCATTCTCATCCTGGGCTTGCTCACCGCCATCGGCCCGCTCTCCATCGACATGTATCTCCCGGGTTTCAGTGTCATCGCTACAGACCTGAACACTTCCATCGAAATGGTGGGCTATTCTCTTTCTAGTTTTTTTGTGGGAGTCTGTGTTGGTCAATTGCTTTCAGGTCCGCTGCTCGACAGGTTCGGAAGAAAAAAGCCTTTATATGTTGGTCTGGTCATTTATATCCTTGCCTCGATAGGTTGTGGCCTGTCTGATTCAGTGGAAATGCTGATCGGATTTAGATTTCTGCAGGCATTGGGTGGTTGTGTAGGTATGGTGGCACCGAGTGCAGTGGTGCGCGACAGTTTTCCGGTTGAACAAAGCGCGCGCGTTTTCTCCATGCTTATCCTAATTCTGGGTGTTTCACCGATACTGGCACCTACTTTAGGGGGATTCATCGTTACCAGCTGGGGATGGAAACCGGTATTCTTTGTGCTGGCTGGAATAACGCTGCTGATACTAATTACTGTTGTTGTAGCACTTCCCGAAACAAGGCAGCCAGACCCAAACTATTCTCTCCACCCCAAAGCTATTTTGGGTAACTTTTTCGAAGTCATCAAAAACCGCCAATTCATGACCTACGCCATGGCTGGGAATACGGTTTCAGCCGGACTCTTCGCCTACCTGGCGGGATCTCCTTTTGTATTCATGGAAATACATGGAGTCAGCCAACAGTCGTATGGTTGGATATTCGGACTGATTGCAGCAGGGCTCATTACAGCCAGCCAGTTCAACAACCTTATCCTGAAAAAACACAAAAGCGAAAAGATTCTCCGCACGGTTATCACCATTCAGGTGATACTGGGTATCATCATGTGGACAGGCTCCTGGCTGAATCTTTTCAACCTCTACTCGCTGATCATCATCATCATGCTATTCCTGAGTTGTCAGGGTTTCATCTTCCCAAACGCAGCAGCCATGGCCATGGCACCATTTACAAAACATGCCGGGAGTGCAGCTGCTTTGATGGGTGCCATCCAAATGGCGCTGGGTGCATTTGCATCAGCCCTTGTTGGCATCTTTTTCAATGCAACAAGCATGCCGATGTTGACCATCATGCTGACATTTTGTATGACAGGATTTACTTTACTGGTAATCGGTCAAGCCAAATTGAAAAAAGAGCAGCCATGAGATTGATGCCAGAGTATAATATTTGGCATTGATCGATTGAAAAAAGGTTTCAAGTATTCATCAATATGGCTGAACCAATACTTCCAGTGGGATTTTCAATGCATCGTTTATCTTTCGAATCATTTCCAGTGTAAGCTTTCTCTTTCTATTTAAAATTTCACTTGCCCTGCTTTTTAAACCAACTATAGAAGATAACTCTGTCTGACTGATTCCCAGCTGTTCCATACGGGATTTTATTGCTTCTATGGGATCAGGAAATTCAATTTTATAATTTTTTTCCTCATATTTCTCAATCAATATGGAAATGATTTCCAGCTCATCACCTTCCTTGGTATTTGGAAGTGCATCAAAAATCTCTTCAAGCTTGGCTAATGCTTGTTTATAATCCTCTTCTGTCTTGATTAACTTTAATTCCATTATTCAAATATTTTCTGCATTTATTCTATCATATGCTGAATGTGTTCCAACAAATCGAATCCAAACAATTTGATGATGATAATTTATCCTCACTATCAACCTGTATTTGTTTCCTTTAATATTAAAAACAATCCTATT
>JBDLTO010000200.1:0-2943 GCA_039805815.1 Bacteroidota bacterium
CAGATAAACCGTTAAAAATGCGAATTGCTCCGGTTGGAATCGCTGTTGCGCTGATTGGAAAAGGTGCGGTCTTGAAAAAGGAAAACGGCTTTATGGTTATGGAAACATTGCCTTCAGCACAAGTACAAGTCAAAATTTTGATTGGAAACTCCAGCATGAGTAATCTTCAGGATTACGCCAAAAGTTCAAAATCTCCGGAAAACTTGGGGCCCATGACCGAAGGCGGCCCCACACGGTTTCCCCAAAAATTGGCATCCCTGGTTACGGTGGGTACACAAGCAGGACCTTTTCAGGTGGATATGATGAATCCACCTTTTGACAGTCCTTGGAAAAACCAATTTAGACTCAGCGGTTTGGATTTTTTCAAAGACCCTGACAAAGGGGTAATCTGCTCCACTGACGGAGATGTATGGTTGGTAGAAGGATTGACCCAGAAAACCGGCAAACTGACTTGGCAGCGCATAGCATCCGGGCTTTTCCAGCCTTTAGGTATCAAGGTGGTTAATGAAGAAATTTTCGTCACTTGCCGGGATCAGCTGGTTAAATTACATGATTTGAATGGGGATCGGGAGACCGATTTTTATGAAGCATTCAATACAGACCATCAGGTTACCGACCATTTTCACGAATTCGCCATGGGCCTGCAGGTAGATAAAGAAGGTAATTTCTACTATGCCAAAAGTGCAAGACATGCCAGGGAAGCGCTGGTTCCCCAGCATGGTACATTGATTAAAGTCAGCAAAGACGGACAACAAACTGAAATTATAGGCTCGGGATTCAGAGCCGCAAACGGCGTTTGCATCAATCCGGATGGAACCTTTATCGTAACCGATCAGGAAGGACACTGGAATCCCATGAATAGGATCAACTGGGTGAAAAAAGGCGGATTTTACGGAAATATGTTTGGCTTTAATCCACCAAAAGATAGTACTGAGGCAGGAATGGAGCAGCCCTTGGTATGGGTGGAACGGGATAGGGATCAATCTCCGTCCGAGCTGCTGTGGGTGGAAAGCAAGAAATGGGGTGCGCTCAATGGAAAACTCCTGAACCTGTCTTATGGTTATGGGAAAGTTTTTGTGGTTCCTTTTGAAAAAATTGGCAACCAATTTCAGGGTGGAATTTTTGAGTTACCCATACCCAGATTTTCCACTGGCGTCATGCGAGGCAGATTCAATCCCGGGGATGGACAATTGTACCTGTGTGGACTATCCGCTTGGGGATCTACCCAGCCTCAGCTGGGGGGACTGTATCGAATCAGAAAAGTTGACCAACCGATGGTCATACCGGTGGGTATAGAAGCCACAAAGACGGGTATGAAGCTGACCTTCACAGAAAAACTTGATGAAAAAACGGTGCAGGATACTTCCCGCTACATTGTTAGAATCTGGGATCTTATTCGCTCCAGAAAGTACGGCTCGAAACACCATAACGAGCAAAGACTTCAAGTTGCCAAAGCCGAACTGGATGCTTCAGGCAAAACAATCAGCCTGACTATTCCATCGATTAAACCTACCTGGGTGATGGAAATATCATACAAGATCAAAGACAGCCGGGGCAATAGCAGGGAAGGATTGGTACAAAATACGATCCATCAGTTGGGAAAAAGTAAATTACCATGAACCTATGGTAACTCACTGAAGAGGAATTAAAAGCGATGTCATACCTTTAATCATTCCACAATGGCGTGATAAAAAATAATTTATGAAAAATAAAAGATATGTTTTGTGTTGCCTCATTATGGTGTTAACAGGCGTAATGTATTTCCCCATTCAGGCACAGCAAAAAAATGACACGCATCGTACTAACTTTTCTGGTGAATGGAAATCCAAAGAATCGATAAGTATGGGCGGTAATATTGTATGTTCTTATGACGCGAGTGATCGTATGCTTGCTAAAACCATGAAAATAGTAGAGCAGGCAGATTTTTTAATCATAGAAAATCCAAATACGGATCCAGGCACATCGTTGGCTAAAGGCCGAGAAACGCTGATCTTCGATGGTAAAACAAGACAAATTAGTCATACTGAAAAAAACGAAAAGAAGTGTACTGTAAAGTTGTCAAATGATGGACATACCATGACAATTAATTCAATTGTTTACTTTATGACCGCCAGACCTTATCATGTAAATGAAATGATGCATGCATTTACGAATGTGACAGAGGTTTGGAATTTGAGTAAGGATGGTAAGTCCATAACTGTTCTATCCAAAGCAAAATCCAACATATGGAATGAAGAGCGTTCCTGGGAGACTGTATTCGAGAAAATCAATTAATATTCAAATAGCTTTAAGTCTAAGAATGCCCCTGACTGGATCACTTAAGACCGTTCTTTCATAATATTGAAAAGAAGCAGCTACAATGAGGTGATTCTGTAAGTGACTATCCAAAAATTGAAGAGTTGAATTTGCTAAAATAGTGTTTAATCATAATGGAATCGACATTTGGCGATCTGAATCTCATCGTCATCAACCCTATAAATCAATCGATTTTCTTCATCAATTCGCCTTGACCAAAAACCAGCATAATTAAATTTAAGTGGCTCGGGTTTTCCAATTCCATCATATGGATTTCGAGAGATATCTTTCAGTAACTCATTGATACGTTTCAACTTTTGTTTGTCGTTTTTCTGCCAAAAAAGATAATCTTCCCAGGATAATTCAGTAAAAACCAATTTCATCCGTCACTTAATTTTTTTATCAATTTCTTTCCCGATTTCAGTGCTTCAATAGATTCATCTAATCGCTGTTGATTGATTCGGGATGATAATTCGTGTTGGGTGCTTTTTAATGAATTATATTCTTCCAATGAGATAATTACAACACCAGAGTCTTTTCCTCTATTGATGATCAATGTCTCAAAGCTTTGAGTCACTTTATCCAAGTAAGATTTTATGTCTTTTCTAAAGTCGGATAGTGTAGTGGTTAACATTTATGTACTATTTT
>JBDLTO010000201.1:0-2765 GCA_039805815.1 Bacteroidota bacterium
TGTCAATAAATGCAGGAATCACCTTGTTTTTTTGTCCGAGTTCCCGGGCAATCCAAGACCCCAGGTGCGGAACGGCAACAGTCTGGGGTGGTCTGTAACAAGTGTGCCAATGATACTGATGTCTTGTATGGAGAATATGACCGAGATCAGCTGCCACATAAGAGCGTATCAAAGTTCCTTTATCCATCACACTGCCGATTGATTCAAGTCCCTCTGAAAAATAAACATCATCCAATACAGTAGGTACTTTATTGAAAGTACTGAGCACAGTGTTGGCTTCCATACCTTTTGAAAATGGAGTAAATTTTTTGGGGTCAAAAGTCTCCGTATGCGCCATTCCTCCTCCCATCCAAAGCAAGATGACACTATCGGCCGTTGATTTTAGTTTTCCGGCATTGCAGCTCATGGAACCGATAACGGGAGCGCCTGTAGCCATTGCGGCCAATGCGGCGGAGCTGGTTGACTGCAGAAAACTCCTTCTGGATATTGACCTTTTCATATTATCTTTTGAAAATAATTATTAATTGATAAGTTGAAATTCCGGATGTAGAAGCATTGCCCAGAAGAAATCTTCGATTCCTGCAGCGGCCGCTGGCTGTCCGATTGTACCCAAAGCCACTTTGATTTCAGCAGCTGTTGGTAGCCTACCGAGTGCCCTGTTGTAGAAAATGGCAACAAGCTCTTTACCAGATTTACCAGACTGCAGCCATTTTTGGGCACCCTGTTTGAGGGTTTGGTGCAGCCTTTGTCCATTGGTCATCTCCATAGCTTGCAACAAGTTGGCATGAGATTCCCTTGCAGTTGTTACTGTTTCCCGTGTGGGGCGACCAAGTGCAATCAACAGTGGATTATTGGCAACCAAAGCAGCCCTAACCACTACTGCACCTGATGGTAAAGCTGAAAAAGCAGCTGGCAGATATCTCAACTCTTTATAACCAAAAACTGAGTCAACCAGCATAGATGCTGCATCAGTAAATTGTTCTGCTGTCATTCTTTTTACCAATACTCCCTTAAAGCGAAAATCATTGGCAAACAAATCCTCGGGTTGTTTTAATCCATCTGCAGGCAACCTGTATGTCCTGGAACTGGCAATCATCTTAATAAGCCATTTCAAGTCTGAACCATTTTGCTGAAAATGGAAAGCCAGCCAGTCTATCAAATCACGGCTCCACGGCGTGTTATCCATTTGATCAACGGGTTCAACGATTCCCCTGCCCATCAGTTGCTTCCAAAACCTGTTTACAATTGTTCTGTACAATCGACCATTTTCAGGTTTTGTAATGATTTTCGCAAGTTGTGCCATTTTCCTTGCACGTGTGGCCATGCTGTCAATGGATCCAAGCTCTTCCCAGAGCATCTTGGGACGAACATACTTTCCGGTTGGCTGGTCGCAACGGTGGATTTCCAGAGAACTATCTGCAAATACATTGGCCAGACCATATGCATCAGTCAGCTGCCAGTTATTGATAAAACTGTTGTGACATGAAGCGCATTTCAGGTTCAACCCAAGGAAAACCTGTGCCACATTCTGTGCAGCCTGCATTTCAGTGGTCTGACTGGCATTGACTACACCCCGCCAACGGATACCTGATACAAATCCTTTTGATTCATCAACCGGACTGACCAGCTCTTCTACAATTTTGTCGTAGGATTTATTGTCTCTCACAGCCTTATAAAGCCAGTCTGTGATACTATATCTGCCACGTGTGATATAACCGGTTCCTGTATAATCATTGCGCAGCAAATCATTCCAGAACGTCAGCCAGTGTATAGCATAATCATCCTGCCGTGAAAGCAATTCATCAACCAATTTTCCAACTTTGTCAGCTGCAGTATCGCTGATAAAGCGTGTCTGTTCCTCAGGGGTTGGCAGCAATCCGATCAGGTCAAGGTATAATCTCCTCACTAACATCCGATCATCAGCTACCGCTGGCCAAGTCAATTTATTATCCTTGAAATATTGGTCTACCCATTGATCAATGGGGTTGGCTAAATTTGAATTATTGGCAGGTAATGCGGGATTACGAGGTGTAAGAGGTGCAACCTGAAATGTGGATTGCGCATCTCCATCTGGCCAAGGCGCGCCTTTATCAATCCACAAGGATAGGATTTTCACTTCCTTTTCAGACAATCTTTTTCCTTTTGTAGGCATGGCATCCTCATCACTGGCTGGCAGTTTAACCCTTCTGATCAGCTCACTTTCATTGGAATTACCGGGGATGATAACCGGTCCGCCTTCACCACCCTTTAGCAGCATTTCTTTGATATCGAGCCTAAGGTCGCCTTTTACTTTATCAGAACCGTGACACTTGTAGCAATTGTGTGCCAATATGGCCCTGGCTTCCACACTTAGTATTCTTTCTTGGTCAGGGGTCAGTCGATTGGTGGAATCTCCTGTTTTTCCAGCAACAGCAGAAAGACTGAGTTGCTCCATTTTTCCGGTAAACAATTCATCCAGATAATCTTCCCCATGTGTTAGTGAAGCTCCAGCATGACCAGTATACAGCGCAGCAAATAAGCCCATTAAAAACGAAACCCTGTATAAAGAAATGAATAGTTTATTGGAGGAAACCGAAGCCTTTGCATGCAAATACAGATTGAGCAATGCCAATAGGCATGAAATGATGGCGCCTTGAAAATGAATATCAAGCAGGTTGCTTCCGTAGTCACCATTGCTACCCAGCAGTACACCGAAACCGACAGACAAGACCAGTGAAAAAATAAGCACATAAAGCAGGAGAAACATCGCTAGTCGGTAACCGGAG
>JBDLTO010000202.1:0-4434 GCA_039805815.1 Bacteroidota bacterium
TTCTTGGTCTGATCATGGAAAACTTTTGCAGGTAGGAATCACTGCCTTTCCATTTTTGAAGTCCTGTTTGCTGGAATTCTGAAGCAATAAAGGCAGCTGCTTTTTCAATTCCCGGGGTGAAGGTCCGCCTGCCCTGCATGTCATC
Organism: Bacteroidota bacterium; assembly: GCA_039805815.1. Classification (GTDB taxonomy): domain Bacteria; phylum Bacteroidota; class Bacteroidia; order Chitinophagales; family Chitinophagaceae; genus Pollutibacter. The sequence goes on from JBDLTO010000202.1 coordinate 146, forward strand.
TGAAGCAAGAATTTTTTCTATTCTTTCCGTTTCAGAAACACTGATTAGGTCAATTGGATTTTGGGCATAGGATTGGATGGAAAGGCAGAGTAAAAGCGGAAGAATTGTTCTTTTCATTTTTATTGAACTTTATGTATTGACGTAAAGGTTTAAGTTGTTTTTATTAATTGACATCTTCCACCACCCCGGCTCTTCGAGCCACCCCTCCTGGCCAGGAGGGGAGCTGTTCAAGAATTTTGGAAAGCCTACCTAAAAATTCAGGGTAATTCAAAATTTTGGCAGGAAGCGTCCCACCCGTTTTTGGTAGTCTGTATATTTAGGGTACTTTTTGGCTGATATCTCCTCTGAGAAATCCGAGCTGCCTTTGAATAGGATGATAAGCAACACAGACCCGGCGATGGTCCAGTTGATCCATTCTCCGGTAGCCGCAACACTGAAAAGGTAAAAAACAACCCAAATTGCCTGTTCGGCAAAGTAGTTGGGGTGCCGCATTTTCGACCAGAGTCCGGTTTGGATAAATCCATCAGCATATTCGCCCAAGTCTTCTCCCGCATTTTTCCGCCTGTATTTTTCTGTCTGGAAATCATATTGCTGCTGGTCCGCAACAAACTCCATCACTACCAGCGCCACATAGATGCCTGCAAGGATCCAATCGAATATCCCCAAGGGTGCTGCATTATTGGCCAAAGCAGCAATAACCGGCACTGTAAAGAGGAAAATGAGGGTATTTTGATAGAAACAGATGAAAAAGAGGTTGAAAAGCAGCCAAACAAAGGGGTTTTTGAAACCCGGCCGCTGACGCAACACTTCCCAGCGGTAGTCTTCTTCTCCTTCCCAGAATTTCCAGCTGTATCCACCCCTGCGTGCAAAGTTGAATGTCAGACGCGCTGCCCAAATTGTTACCAGTACAGACATCAGCACCATCCTTTCATCCATACCACCTTTCCAGGTCATGAACCAGGCATAGGGCGCCGGAACAATACTCCATAGTTTATCAACCTGGGAGTTGTTTCCGGTGAGCTGACCCACAAAAAAGGTAAATAGAATGACAGCCCCAACCCCCCAAGAGCTCTCCTTTAGTATATCAAGTTGTTTACCATTGGGTGGAGTACCCAGAAAGTATGCGGCAATCGGAAGGAGTATCACCGTAGCCATTAGGAAAGAAACAATCTTTTTCATACAGTTAAAATTGTTGTGAAATAGTAAAAGGTATTCAGAATAGTTAAGGTAATGCAATTTAAAATTGAACAAAAATTTTTAGATTAGTCGATGATGCGTTTGGTGTAATTTGCTGCGTGCTTATTTACTCCTTACACACAAACTTTTTTTCATGAAATCCTTTTTCCGCACAATTCACCTTTTCCTCAGCCTGGTATCAGGACTTTTCATCATGACTGCCTGCTTTACGGGAGCAGTGTTGGTATTTGAGGAAGAACTGCAGCATACGCTTTTCCATGAAAGGTATTTTGCAGCTGAAGTGAAAGAACTTCAGTTACCTGTAGTTCAGGTTATGGCTTCGCTGAAAACTTCCCATCCTGATTTGAAGGTAACTGGTATCAAAGAATTTACGGATCCTGCAAGAAATATCGAAATGACTGTGGTGCAGGCACCAAAGGCAGGTGAAAAAGAGGGAAAGCGGTTTACAGCATTTGTGGATGCCTATACTGGTGAACTGGTGGAGTTGTACAATTATGGCGATTCGTTTTTTTATACAATTATGAGTCTCCACCGCTGGTTATTGGGGGGTGATACTGGAAAATTGATCATGGGAACTGCAACTTTCTTGTTTTTGTTTATCATGATTACGGGTGTCATTTTATGGTGGCCCAAAACAAAGGCCATGCTGAAATCCAATTTGAGGATCATGTGGAAGGGGAACTGGAAACGCATCAACCACGATCTCCATTATGCTTTGGGCATTTACACGGTACTTTTTCTGTTCATTTTTGCTTTTACCGGACTGGCATGGAGTTTTCAATGGTTCAATGATGGTATATATAAAGTAACTAATTCCTCCAAAGAGCCCATAAAACCGCCCACATCAACCTACAGTGATACAGCTTACCTGGCTGCCATTGATGTAGACGATATCTTGTCTGATGCCTACACCAGGGTTCCCAATGCCGTCTTTTTCAATCTCAGTTTTCCTAAAGACTCCACCGGAGTTTATGCAGTAGGGGTGCTTAGACGCGATGCAGTTCATGAAACAGCCACCGACAATCACTATTATGACCAATACAGTGGTGAACATTTGAAGGAGGTGAGTTTTGCCGACAGGCCCCTTGGTCAGCGCGTAAGGGCCACATTCAAGCCCGTCCACATCAGTTCCATCTGGGGTTTGCCTTCTAAAATTCTCGGTTTCATTGTCTGTTTATTCGGAGCCACCTTCCCCATCACCGGTGTAATTATGTGGTTAGCCAGAATCCGGAAGATTTGAATTTTTTGATAAATATTTAATACTCAATAATTTCCATTAGATTCATTAAAATTCATACACAGTTAATCTACTTATTTTAATAAAAGTTGTTTTTTGTGGTACTTTTGCGGCGCAAAATCAAAACAAAAAACATGAGAAAACTTTTATCCCTGTTGGTTCTCGTGCTGGTGACGGTTTCCGCCACCTATGCACAGGTTACCAGCAGTAGCATTACCGGATCGGTAAAAGGTGAAGACAACAAGTCACTCGAAGGTGCCACTGTTGTAGCCATTCACCAGCCTTCCGGAACACGTTATGCCACCACTTCTACGAAAGCAGGCGCTTTCACCATCCTCAACGTTCGCGTAGGCGGACCTTACGTGGTGACTGTTACTTACCAGGGTTACAAAACCTACCAGGAGCAGGATGTATTTGCGCCACTTGGAAACACGGTTAACGTAGATGTTCAGCTGGTAAATGAGGCCAAAAGTCTTGAAAACATTGTGGTGAAAGGTACTGCCAATCCCATCATGAATTCCAAGAATAATGGTGCCAGTGTTACCATCAACAGGCAGACCATCAACCTTACGCCAACCATTGGCCGTAATGTGAATGATATCACCAAGTACAACGCCTATAGCAATGGACGCTCCTTTGCCGGTCAGGACAGCCGTTTCAACAACTTCACCATTGATGGTGCGGTTTTCAACAACGGTTTCGGATTGGGAAATGACGCACAAGCCGGCGGACGTACCGGTTCTACTGCGATCTCTCTTGATGCCTTGGAAGAGTTGCAAATCAACATCACCCCTTATGATATCCGTCAGTCAGGTTTCGCCGGTGCAGCTATCAATGCTGTAACCCGTAGCGGTACCAATGACTTTGCCGGTTCCGTTTTCCGTTTCTGGAACAGCAGGGACCTTGCAGGAACAAAGGCTGCAAGTGCAACAGACAATATCCCTAAAACTCCTTTCAATGTGGAAACCAATGGTTTCCGTGTTGGTGGTCCGATCATCAAGAACAAACTCTTCTTTTTTGTGAACGGTGAGTTCAACAAAGGAACACAACCTGCCCTTAGCTGGGTGGCCAACAGGCCCGGTGCTACTGGTAACGTTTCCAGAACAACAGCTGCTGACCTCGAAGACCTTAAATCATTCATGCTCTCCAACTTCAATTATGATTTGGGTGCCATCGACAATTTCAACAATGAATCTTTCAGCAACAAGATTCTGGCCCGCATTGATTACAATATCAATGACATCCACAAGTTGAGCGTGCGTTATGCCAACCACAACTCACAGAGTGACGTGCCCATCAGTAACTCCAACTCCGGCAACACTGCAGGCAATGGTAACAGGCAGAATTCGGCGCTGGCCATTTCCGGACAAAATACCGGTTACATCATCCAGGACAATACCCGTTCTGCAGTAATTGAACTGAGTTCAAACTTCAAGAACAGGGTTTCCAACCAGTTTATTGTTACTTATAATAAGCAATTGGAAGACAGGGCATACCGCACAGCAGTATTCCCAACCGTGGATATCCTCAGTGGTGTAGGCGGAAGCACTTACACTTCAGTGGGTTTTGATCCATTCACGCCCAACAACAAACTGAACTATTCAACTTTCAACGCAACCAATAACACCACACTAATCAGAGGCAACCATACCATCACAATAGGTGCAGCTTTTGAATCATTTAAGTCTAATAACCTGTTTTTCTATGGTTCAAACGGTGTTTGGGTTTACAACAGCATTGCAGATTTCAAGGCAGCTGCATTGGCGTTCAAAAATAATCCCAACGCGGCCACTTCCACCGTGCCCATTGCCCGTTTCAACTATCGTTATACTTTGTTGCCTGATGGCAAACTCCC
>JBDLTO010000203.1:0-2987 GCA_039805815.1 Bacteroidota bacterium
CATCTTTACCGCAGATGATGCCCTGGGTTGGGTATACCAGTTTTGGCAGAGTGAGGCCAAAGCCATAATCAATGCCAGTGGCGACAAGATCGATGGACAAAAACTGCCTGCCGTCACCCAATTGTTTACGGAGCCCTATATGGTTCATTTTCTGATAGACAACACATTGGGTGCCTGGTGGGTGAGCCGCAACCCCGGCGTTAAACCACCCATTAAGTTTGACTATTTAAGGTTATTGGAAGATGGCACACCTGCTGCCGGAAAGTTTGAAGGATGGCCAGGCCGCACAGCAGATGTGACGGCATTGGACCCTTGCATGGGGTCCGGACATTTTGTGGCTTCCCTGTTTCCTGTATTGGCTGCTTTGCGCATGCAAGAAGAAGGTTTGAGCAAAGTAGAAGCCACCGACAAGGTGATTGCTGAAAACCTGCACGGATTGGAATTGGATCCCCGATGTACACAGATTGCTGCGTTCAACCTGGCCCTCACAGCCTGGAAGTTCTGTGGACATTATAAAGAACTCCCCGAAATGAACTTGGCTTGCAGTGGCATTGCACCAAAAGGCAAAGTAGAAGACTGGGTAAAGCTAGTTGGCAATGTGGAAAGATCAGATGATAAAGCCCGTTTGGAAAACGGCATGAAAATGCTCTATGAACATTTCCAGTTGGCCCCTGAACTCGGCAGCTTACTCGACCCCACTACCATCCAAGCAGATGCCTTTACCGCCAGCTTTCAAGAACTGCAACCGGTGCTTAAAAAAGCGTTGGAAAGCGAGGTCGATACAGACCTCTTGGAAAGGGGGGTGATGGCAGCAGGTATTGCCAAAGCAGGTCAATTATTGGGCAAACAATACACACTACAAATTACCAATGTGCCCTATTTGAGCCGTGGAAAACAAGATCAAGTGATGATTGATTATATTGAACAACACTACAAAGAAGCAAAAGGTGATTTGGCAACTGTCTTTTTGGAAAAGATGTTGAAGTCAAATGTGCCTGGTGGAATTTCATGTAGTGTAATTCCACAGAATTGGCTCTTTCTGACATCATATAAAAAATACAGAGAAAAACTGCTAAAGAATGAAACATGGAGTTTGGTTGCCCGCTTGGGTCCAAAAGGATTTCAAACTCCTATGTGGGACTTTAATGTAATGCTTATAGCATTAGCACACACCAAACCTACACCAGACCAACCTCTTATAGGTCTTGATGTAAGCAATGCTCCCAACGCAGCAGCCAAAGATGAAGCCCTCAGGACCACTGAACTCAAAACAGTAAACCAAAAGGAGCAATTGGGGAATCCGGATGCGAGAATCATTCACGAGTTAAATTCTAACGCGAATCTTCTTTCTTTATTTGCTCAAAGTGCCACAGGACAACAATCTTTTGATAGGCCAAGATTTTATAGATTAATATGTGAATTGCCCGAGATTGATAAAAAATGGAAGCTTTCACAAACAACATCAAATAAAACTTCATGTTTCTATGATGGTCTATCAGAAGTCATACTTTGGGAAGAAGGCAAAGGTCAGCTTTCTTCTTTTATGGACTTAATGAAACAAAATGGCTACACAAGTGGTATTTGGCGAGCAGGCGAGCAAATATGGGGTAAAAAGGGAATTGCAATTTCATTAATGAGTGGATTAAATTCAAAAATATATTGTGGAGAAGCTTTTGACCAAAATACATGTGTAATTATTCCTACAAACCTAAACTATAAGGATGCTATAATGGCATTCCTATTGTCAGATGAATATAGAATTGATGTAAGAAAAATTGATAACGCATTAAAAGTTACACCTAACTCAACAATAAAAGTACCCTTTGATTTAGAATATTGGCAAAAAATCGCTGCCGATAAATACCCCAACGGCCTACCCAAACCCTACAGCGATGACCCTACACAATGGTTATTCCATGGGCATCCCATCAAAACAGACAATCCCTTGCAAGTGGCCCTTGCCAGGGTATTGGGTTACCGATGGCCTGCAGAAACAGATACTGAGATGGAATTGGCGGAGGAAGCCCGAACATTGATTACAGCCGTCAAAGCATTTGACCAACTCAGTGATGAGGATGGTATTTTTTGCATCCCTTCGGTGAATGCGGAACCGGCCGGAGCAGAACGGTTAAGGGAATATTTGCAGGAAGTGTTCAAAGACAACTGGAACAGTCAAACCATCACCCAACTCCTGCAAAAAGAAGGTGCCAACGCCACCAACCTGGAAACCTGGCTACGCGATGAGTTTTTTGTACAGCATTGTAAGCTCTTTCAAAACCGACCTTTCATCTGGCAGATTTGGGATGGCCGCAAAGACGGATTTTCGGTATTGGTCAATTATCATAAGCTCACCAAAGACAACCTCTCCAAACTCATCTATACCTACCTCGGTGATTGGATACGGATGTGCGAAGCCAAAAAGAAAGCCGAAGAAAGTGGTGCAGAAGGCTTGCTCAGTGCAGCCCTCAAACTCAAAGAGAAACTGGAAGCCATCCTGGAAGGCGAATCCCCCTATGATATTTTTGTCCGTTGGAAACCTCTGCACCAGCAACCCATAGGCTGGGATCCTGATTTGAATGATGGTGTAAGATTGAATATCCGGCCCTTTATGGAAGCAGATGTGTTGCGCAAGAAACCCAATATCAAATGGGGCATAGACAGGGGTAAAAACCCTCCCGGCAGTCCATGGGGAGAAGTGCGCGACAACGATAGACACTTGGGGTTGGAGGAGAAAAGAAATGCAAAATCCTAATCCAAAAAATTAACAATGGGATATATATACACATGGATACCGGCTTATCGAGAAATTGTTTCAACACTCAGACAATACAGGAATAACCAGGCGTACTTAATCCAAGTTTTGCGAGACATTGGAATCAATGTGCCAGATGATGAGGATAGTCCGGGTCATAAGATCCCATTAACTGCCATTGACCCTTTTTCATTTCTGTTTTACCTCGGCGTACCCAGAAACAATTGGAATAAGA
>JBDLTO010000204.1:0-7088 GCA_039805815.1 Bacteroidota bacterium
AATTCATGAGCTTTACGTTTGAAATCAAAAATCTCAAGGTCTGAAGGGGTTGCAGGGTACGTGGAGAAATAATAGCCCGTCATATCCACTGCTGCAAATCCTGCTTTTGCACAAAACTCCAGTACTTCCTGTTTGCTGATTTGTTTTTTCACCAGCATATCATTGAAGGAATATGCATTCAGGCTCAGCTTCAGGTAATCCCATTCTGCTGATACAGGCTGCTGCTGCGTTTTTCCCTTTGCAGACAACAGCGGAGCTGCAGCAAGCAAGGGAATTGCATTCAGGAAATTTCTGCGGCTTGTTCCCATATCAGAGCGTTGAGAGGTCGATTACAAAACGGTATTTGATATCTCCTTTGATCATGCGCTCATAAGCTTCATTGATGTATGCCATAGGGATGGTTTCCACTTCAGCCACAATATTGTTGGCATGGCAGAAATCTAACATCTCCTGCGTCTCGCTGATGCTGCCAATCATGGAGCCGGTAATACTTCTCCTGTTTTTGATCAAGGCAAAAGGAGCCACTTTGGGGTTGTGCTCCGGTAAGCCTACAACCAGCAACCTCCCATCCAGATCCAGCAGATTGAGGTAAGCAGTATAATCGTGGTCAGCTGAAATGGCATCGAGCACAACGTCAAAAGAAGAATCGTAAGGTTTCAGTGCATCTTGTGAGGGTGCATGAATAAAATGATGGGCGCCCAGTTTAGATGCTTCTGCAACTTTTGATGCTGACGTTGAGATAACTGTTACTTCAGCACCGAAGGCTACTGCAAATTTAACGGCCATATGTCCCAGTCCGCCCAGACCTACAACAGCCACTTTCATACCCGGACCAACCTTTGCATATTTCAGCGGAGAATAAGTGGTGATGCCAGCACAAAGAAGCGGTGCCACTCCAGCCAGGTTTTCTATTTGTTGAATGTTCAATACGTAGTTTTCATCAGTTACAATTTCCGAAGAATAACCACCATAAGTGATCATGCCGGAACCATCTCTTTCCATGGCATTGTAAGTGCCAGTGATGCCAGTTATGCAATACTGTTCCAGTTTGCTTTGGCAAGGTTTGCAGGTACGGCAGGTATCCACCATAACGCCTACCCCCACTGTTTGTCCCACCCTGAACTTACTTACTTTATCACCTATGGCTTTTACCACACCAATAATCTCATGTCCGGGTACAACAGGATATTTGGTATTCCCACTCCATTCGTTTCTGACGGTATGGATGTCGCTGTGACAAACACCGCAATACAGGATTTCCACATGAACATCATGTGGTTTTAGGCTTCTGCGAGGGATTGTAAGTGGAACCAATGGGGCAGTGCTCTCATGAGCACCAAAAGCTTTAACACTTATCATTAATTTCAGTTTTTTTATTTTATTGTGCAGCAGCAAGCGCAGCGGCAGGGTTTTTCTGGAATTCTGCTTTGCATTCTGCAGAACAAAATCCGTATGCTTTCCCTTCGTAATGGCAGGTATCGCTGATGCCCGCTGATGTAGGCATTCCGCAGGTGAAGTCAGTTTTGTTGACTACCATTTCAGGAGTGTAATTTGTGGCTTCAGGAACAGCCATTTCTGTTTGCGCTTCTGACTGAGCTGGCGTTTCTGAGGCATTATTACAAGCTGCTGTAAAAAGAGTTGCAACAAATAAAAGTTTGACAAAATTCTGTTTCATGATATTTTTTTAATTGGAAATTGATTTACACTGGGGTTACTCTGCAAAATTGGCTTTAGTTATCCATATTTCCATTGTAAACCTGGTAAATTTGAAGAGAAATTGGGTATGTTTAACTAAAATCATCCTATCATGGTGTCAGGAATCTTTAAAAAAGGCATGTTTGTACTTGTATTTCAGGTTTTCCTGATTTTTATCGCGGATGCTCAAAAAAAGACTAACCTGCCTATAGGGGTGTTTGATTCTGGAACGGGTGGATTAACGGTTCTGGAAGCTATGCTAACCCTGGATGCCTTTAACAATGAAACAGGAAAGCCCGGAGCTGATGGTAAACCCGACTTCGATAAAGAATACTTCCAATACCTGGCGGATCAGGCCAATATGCCTTATGGAAACTACGCAGCAGAAAACAAAACAAAGCTTTTACAGGAACATGTCATCAAAAACATGGATTTCCTCCTGAAACAGCACTATGATCTTAGTGATAAAGGGCTGCAATCCAAACAGGGTGTGAAAATGCTGGTGCTGGCCTGCAATACCGCAACGGCATTCGCATTGCCTGAAGTAAAAGCTTTTGTTCAGTCTGCAGGAGCAGCAGTGCCTGTGGTAGGCGTAATCAATGCCGGCGTAAAAGCAGCGTTAGCTTATCAATCGACCCACACCCGCGGTGCCATTGGTGTGTTTGCCACTGCAGGAACCGTAGCTTCTGATGGCTATCCCAGAACCATCAGGGAGATGGCAATGCAACTGGGCATGCCGGAACCGGTTATTGTAAGTCAGGGTGGGTTCGGACTCGCTGATGCAATTGACAGGGATTACAGTTTTTTTGATGCTGATGCAAAGGGATACAGGAAAGATTACAAAGGACCATCAGTATCCAGTTTGCAATACAGGATTGATACGGCTTTACTGAATATCTATCGTTTCAATGCTGAAAATAACAAGCTGCTTTGTGAATACGATGATAAGGGTAAGTGCCTGGATATTCAATTGAATGATCCTGAAAACTATGTGCGCTATCACCTGGTCAGTCTGTTAGAAAAGATGCGTGCCACTGGCATCCAAACGCCGATGAACACGCTTATTCTCGGCTGCACGCACTATCCTTTCATGCGGGATACCATTCGCAATGTGTTGAAGGAATTGTATAACCTGCAGTTGCGGGGTGAATATGTTTACAGAGCGGTGCTGTCTGAGTATGTTGAGTTGGTGGATCCTGCAGTGGAAACAGCCAAAGAGGCTTACTTGGAATTGAGGAGTCAGGCAATGATGAACGCCGGACAAAAATCTGAAAATCGTTTTTTCATCACTGTTCCCAACAAGCAGTTAAGTGAAGCACAGCTTCAACCAGACGGCTGGTTTACCTATGCCTACAAATATGGAAGAAAAGAAGGGGCGAACAAAAACTATGTTTTATTCACCCCTTTTGATAAGCAAAATATTTCAGCTGCTACATATGACAGATTGCGTGCAGCACTGCCAGCTGTTTACAGCCATATCAAAATAAAATAATGCATCTTCATTGACTTACTTTACTGAAGGTGCGGCTATTTTAAGTGTCCAAACATGGTTGCTTACTTGCTGTAATGCCGAAGGAATTGTTACTTCAATACCATTGGCAGTCCGCTTCCATTTCAATTTCTTATCACTCCCCAGTATTTGAATAGTAGCCTTTTCGGGGATGTCAATTTTTGATATTGCTTGAATGCCGCTGGAAGGAAATTCAAAAAGAAAGGCATACTGGGTTTGACCGTCTTTTGATTTGGTGAAGCGGATGGATTCACCTTCATTGAAGGTTTTGTTCATCCTGCTGCCATAGATACCTTCACCATTGGTATTGATCCATGTGCCAATTTCCTTTAATCGATCATAAGCAGTAGGATCAAAATCTCCATCAGGACTGGGGCCAATATTCAACAGGTAGTTGCCTCCTTTGCTCACGATATCTACTAATTTTTCAATGAGTTCATTGGTCGGCTTGTATTGGTCATTGGGTACATAGCTCCAGCTGTTTCCCATTGTCATACAGGTTTCCCAAGGATAAGGCAGCCCGGTTTCTGGAATATGTTGTTCCGGAGTTAGGTAGTTTTGGTGTTCACCGGGAACGGCACGGTCTACCACAATCAGTTTGGGTTGTTTCAACCTTGATTTCCTCACAATTTCTGCCATATTGATGTCCTGGCTCTGTGGGTTTCTGGCCACGCGGGAGTTATCATAAATTTCGAGCAGTTCTGTTTTGATTTCCTCATCGGTTTTTTTGCGCACCCATCCGCCATCCAGCCAGAGGATGTCTACCTTGCCGTAATCAGACATCAACTCATCAATCTGATTGTGTGTGAAGTCAACAAATTTGTTCCACTGTTCAGGATGTTTGCGGATGGAGTAGTTGGGGTTTCTGTCACTTGCCGGAAAACGTTTCCACCAGTAGTAATCACTGTGCCAATCGGGTTTGGAGAAATAAGCCCCTATCCAAAGGTTCTCATTGCGGAAAGCATTGAACACTTCTTTAACTACGTTGCTTCTGGGATTTGTAGAGAATGGGGTGCCTTTGTCAGTTATCTTATAGTCGGTATATTTCGTATCGAACATGCTGAATCCATCATGGTGTTTGGTGGTGAACACCATGTATTTCATGCCTGCTGCTTTGGCGGCGGCTGCCCATTTTTCAGGTGCGAAGCCGGTAGGATTGAATGTGCCTTTGAGGGCTTCGTATTTTTGTACGTATTCATGATAGGAAGTGGCCACTCCAGGTTTCCAGGCATCGATGGCCCAACCAACGTCTTCCGGACAAATGCTCCAGCTCTCCACAATGCCCCATTGGCTATAGGGTCCCCAATGCATCAGCAATCCGAATTTCAGGTCCTGCCACTCTTCCAGCCTTTGGCGGATGGCTGGGTCAGGGTCTGGGTAATAGGCTTTTTCCTGGGCAACAGCAGAAATTGCTGAAAGCATCGTCAACACAAAAAGCAAGGGTTTGTAAAATTTCATGGTTCAACTTGTTTGCTTGTAAAATAACCAACCTGGAGAAAAAAACAATATAAATCGGTGTTTTCACTTTTTATCAATTGGATAAGGAATATAAATTGAGCCAAGGATTTAAATCAAACGGATAAAATATCAAAACTTGGTACATTTATGGAAAGAACGGTTATGGGAAAAAACACATCAATGCTTTTGGGGGAGCATTTTGAAAAGTTTATTCAGGATCAAGTCAATTCTGGACGTTTCAGTTCTGCCAGTGAAGTGGTCCGAAATGCATTGAGGTTGATGGAGGCTGAGGAAGTCAAAAAAAAGCTGCTGGAAAAAGCACTTGTAAAAGGTGAAAAGAGTGGCTTCATAAAAGACTTTGATGCAGGAGAACATCTGAAAATGCTAAAGCAAAAGGCCTAATGCTTTCAGGTTGTTGCATTTCGCTTGAAGCCATAAGGGATTTCATCAGTTTATTTTTTTTGAGGAACTGCAACAATTATTTTCAAATTATATTGACAATTAACGTCTTCTATTTTTTAAATCCCCTCCTGGACAGGAGAGGTGGCACGAATGAGTATGCGACGAAGGAGCAGACGATTGAGGGCCGGGGTGGTGGAATTAAATATAGAAACCACCACCCCGTCTCCAGACACTCGCTTTGCTCGGTCTGAATCCACCCCTCCTGTCCAGGAGGGGAATTATTATTTTCTCAAATTATAAGTTACGAATCTCAATAGTCCTTCCACCTCTTCCTTTGCTGTCGAATGCCCTGAAACGGATCAAACCTTTTGTTGCAATTGGTTGCGAATACACAACACTTGAGGCAGTAGGTTCGCTTCCATCAGTAGTGAATCTGATGGTCATTCCCGGCAGTTGGATGTTGGCATGAACAGCGCCATCAATTAGTTTGGCGCCCACGGTTGGAATCCTAAAACTGGCTCCACCCTGGTAGTGATTGAGTTTCGGCAGTTCCCGCTTGCCCACCACATTCACGAATTCATTCCAAGCCTTTTTGTACAGTGTTTTTGAAAGTTCACCATCTTTTGTGGTGGCCCATTCTGGATCTGCTGCCCATGCCCTTTCTGCCAGTCCGAGCAGCTTGGGAAATGCCAGGTATTCCAGGTCTGCAGCAGTGCGGATGTTTTCGCTCCACAACTCTCCTTGAATGCCAAGGATATTGGACTTGCCGTAATCTGTCAATTTGTCCTTGCCTTGCAATACTTTCGGATCCACAGGTACGCCAAAGCGATCGACTGTTGTGTTCTTCAGATAGTCGTATGGAATGAAATAATAGGGTTTATCGATGTCCACAAATCCGCCCCAATAATATCCCACTTCCTGGAAATCCTTTTGGTAGGCCAGATCGAAATAGAGATTGGAGACCGGACAAAGAATCACCTTGTATCCCCCATTGGCCAGGCGATAGGGCAGGTCTTCAGCGCCCCATCCAATGACGGTATTCCAAACATAGGTATGGAAATTGTTATTCGCGAATTCGGGATTCACCATCATGACCCGGTTGCCGTCCACTTTAGACTCGCGCATGCCTATTTCTTCCCATCCTGAAACATAGAGATTCCGTTCTTTGAGAATTTGGTTTACTTTCTCCCAATAATAAATCCAGAGGTCGCTGGTTTGTTTGTAGCGGTCTGTCGGTAGTGATTTCAGCAGATTTTGGGCGATGGGGGATTTCTCCCAAACACCCTGCGGAACCTCGTCGCCACCCACATGGATGGTTTTGAGTGGCATGCCTGCTTCATTGTGCATGCTGATGAAAGCATCCACGGTGGTGGCAATGAAATTGTATACACCGGGTTGCGCCACGCACATCACATTGTCTTTGAAGTTCTGTGCTGAGAGGTATTCGGATTTATCGTCTGGATCAGACAGCAGATACGCTTTGGCATCTGCCTCTTTTCCCTCCTGCATCAACTTGCGGTAGCGGGCATCCATGGCCTTGATGGCTGCCCGGGCATGACCAGGTGTTTCTATTTCAGGAATCACTTGGATGTGTCTGCTTTTGGCAAAGCGCAGGATCTCGATATAATCTTGCCTGGAGTAAAAACTGCTTTGCACATTGTTCAGATCGCCTCCGGAGCCATATGACGAGGGCGTATGGCTTTTGCTGTCGAGTGTATGTCCGCGTTGTACACCAACAGTTGTCAGTTCCGGCAATGCTGCAATTTCAACGCGCCATGCATCATCTTCACTGAAATGGAAATGCAATTTGTTGAGTTTGTAAAGTGCCATCCAATTGAGCATGCGCATCACCTGCTCTTTCGTTTGGAAATTGCGGGCAACATCGATATGCAATCCCCTGTAACCGAAGCGTGGCGCATCCTTTACGGAAGCACAGGGTATGGCAATCGAGCCAGAGTTGGATTTCCAGGCATAGGTAGGAACCATGCTTTTGAGCGACTGTATGCCATAAAAAATGCCTTCG
>JBDLTO010000205.1:0-4863 GCA_039805815.1 Bacteroidota bacterium
ATTGAATCATTGGACATGTAAAATCGATTGTTCATAATGGCTATTGTAAGCTGGTAATCAAAGTTATTCCTGTATTTCTCATGGTCTTTGAAGTAGTTATAACGCTTAAAATGGTTCAGTAATGCTTCAAAATTGTAGTTTTCCGGTACAAAAAGCTGGGTGACATTTCTGCAGCCCAACCCAAAGTAAATATGCACATCATCGGCTAATTTTGCAAGTTCATCGTCGTTTTCATGACCTGTCAATATGGCAATTGAAGTCCTGTTTTTCCTGATTATATGTGGATATTTTGAAAAATATGCTTCGAAATACCGGGAGCTGTTATCAGATCCTGTTGCTATGTAAGCGTCGCAATCTTTTAATAAGTCATTCCACTGGATATATTCAGCTGAATCAGGTTCCCATGCTATCAGTAATTCTGCCAGGTGTTTCATCAGAATACTGTCTTTTGAAGAAAACTTGATCATCTGCCGATGCCCTGATAAAAAAATACAAACCATGTCGTGTAGCCCAACCATTGGAATATTACCTGCCATAACAAGACCAATTGTCTTGGGAACTTTCTGGTAATCGGGAATCGCATAAGTATTTGCAAAATCTTCAAGTATATCCTGAGCAAGTACCTGCTCTCCAAATACTTTTCCTGCATAACCTGTAAATGTAGCTGTGAACCACCTATTATATAAATAGGCTTGCTCCTTGATTTCGTTAAAAGAGTTTTCGTCGCTTTTGATGTATTCACCTAGTCTGACCAACAGACTGATTCTTTTGTGTAAATTCATGTGCTGATTTTCAAATCATTGATTTATCTTTATCATGTTCTCCAAAGCAAAAATAGAACCTATTTGAACCTCAAAAAAACGTAATATCATGGCAATTAAGATTACAGACGAATGTATTAATTGTGGAGCATGTGAGCCGGAATGTCCAAACAACGCGATCTATGAAGGTGGGGTTGAATGGGCCATTTCAGAAGGCACAGCCGTAAAGGGACAATTTACACTTATAGATGGAACGCTGATTGATGCGGATGCTAAAAATAGTCCTATCAGCAATGATACGTATTACATTACACCCAATAAGTGTACAGAGTGCCAGGGTTTCCATGAAGAGCCTCAATGTGCTGCTGTTTGTCCTGTTGATTGTTGTGTACCGGATGAGTTATATGTTGAAACTGTTGACGAACTGATGGCCAAAAAGGAGAAATTACATCTCTAATTGCTTCATTTTAGCAAATCATAAAGGGTGATTGTCGGTAACGGCCATCACCTTTTCTTATATTTGTACCTTAAAAACATAAAATCCCCCCAATGGGAAAACCAATTATCGCCTTTGTTACCGGAGGTTATTCTGCTGAAGCTGAAATATCCTACAAAAGTGCACTTACCATTGAGCGGAACCTTGATTCCGAAAAGTATGTTGTATTTAAAATTGATCTTCGTCCTGATCAATGGGTTTATACAGATGCTAAAGAAACCTCATTTTCAGTGAATAAAGAAGATTTCTCTTTGGATATTCATGGTGAACGCATCAGGTTTGATGCTGTTTTTATTGGTATTCATGGAACTCCGGGTGAAGATGGAAAACTGCAGGGATATTTTGATCTGTTGGGTATTCCTTATACTTCTTGTGATACAACCACATCAGCCATAACTTTTAACAAGCGCTATACTGTTGCTGTGGCAGCTGCTTCCGGCTTTCATGTGGCCCGTTCAGTGCATTTGTTCAAACAAACTTACAAATCCGGAGATGCTTTGGATGTGGATTTGAATTTTCCGGTTTTCGTTAAACCAAATAACGGCGGTTCCAGCATTGGGATGAGTAAAGTTGGAGAAGAAAGTGGACTAGCTGCTGCAATTGAAAAAGCATTTTTGCAAGATGATCAGGTGCTGATTGAAGAATTTATCAGCGGGCGCGAGTTTACAATTGGGGTGTTTCAAACCCAGGGTAAAATCATCACATTGCCATTCACAGAGATTCTGTCTGAAAACGATTTTTTTGATTTTGAAGCGAAATATCAGGGAAAGTCTAAAGAAATTACACCTGCATTATGCTCTGACGAAATCAGGGATCAAATAAACAGTGCAGCCAAGGGTATTTATGCCGTTTTTAATTGCAGAGGAATAGTGAGAATGGATTTTATATATCAAGAAGCCAGCTGCCGGCCTTATTTGCTTGAGATTAATACCGTGCCAGGACAAAGTGCAGCAAGTATTGTTCCACAACAGGTTGCAGCAGCTGGAATAACTTTAATGGAATTCTATTCCATGTTAATAGATGAAGCTATGAATCTAAATACCAATCTGTAATATGATATTTTCTTCCATTACGAAAAAACCATTGTGGCAGAATATACTTGCAGGTGCCGGTATATCCATCGCAATTGTTGCCATATTTCTCCTTTTTTTAAATTTTATTACCAATCATGGAGAATACCTTATAGTACCAGAAATTACAGGAAAAGACTACAATGAGGTTGTAAAAGAGTTGGAGGATGGCGGATTTGAAGTAGTGATTCAGGATTCCATTTACATTGATAGCATTGCTCCCAACAGGGTTATAAAGCAATTCCCGGAGCCTGAAGCTACTGTTAAGGTAAATAGGATTATATACCTGACAATCAATAGATTAATACCTCCTACCATTGCAATGCCGAATTTGATTGGAATGAGCCTTAGGAATGCATTGCTCGAGTTAAGGTCGCTCGGACTCAAACTTGGTGATACATCTTTTGTTCCTGATATTGCCAAGAATGCAGTTAAGGATCAATTATCAGGAGGGTTATCGATAAAGCCGGGAGATCCCATTAGAATGGGCTCTTTAATTGACTTACAGATTGGAGCTGGTGTGGTAGGAGATGAGTTGCCTGTACCTGATTTATTTGGCTTGAATTATCAGGAAGCTTTGCTTGTTATTGAGGTAAACGGACTAAATCCGGGTGTTGTGATGTTGGATGATAATCTGTCTGATACAGCGGCAGGTTTTGTTTATTGGCAAAATCCTATGCCCATAAATGAGCAGCTGCAGACAAACAAAATCAGGTCTGGTCAATTGGTTGATATTAAACTTGGTATATCAAAACCTGAATCGAGACCTGATTCGTTAAATAATTTAAACAAATAAAATTTCAGATAGATGAAAACAATGAATGTAAAGGAAGTTCAAAGCAGAATTGAAGCTGGTGATAACCTCAATTTACTTGATGTTAGGGAGCCTATGGAGCATGATGATTTTAATATAGGCGGTATATTATTGCCCTTGGGTGATATCAGGGTTGGAGATACCGCTACAATTGATCACCTGAAGGATCAGGAAATAATCATTTATTGCAGAAGTGGAAACAGGAGTGGACAGGCATGTATGGTGCTGGAATCTTTGGGTTTTACAAATGTTATCAATGTTACTGGTGGTATGCTAGCCTGGCAGGATACATTCCCCGGGTAAAATTACCTGAGATTTATTCCATTGATGTTTTTCCAAGATCGCTTAGGGCCCTGCGTAGCATCAGATCAATTAAATCTTTGCTGAATTTTTCTACCGATTCAGGATTTAGTGATTCTGTTTGGATAGTCCATAGCAACATTCCGGAATGTGCGTCAAATAAATTTCCTTCCATAAAATATTTCTTATCGGTGACATAATAACCCGGATCAAAAATGAATGGATACCAATAAGAATAGAAACCTCTGAAATGCAGTCCATACCCTGGAAACGGACCATAATATGGCATTCCTCCTGGAATATAGCGTGTTTCACTTGTTTTGTCTACAAGGTTGATTGTGAAAATCAAGTCGCAGTTAAGTGATTTGATTTTATCCATCATGGTTTCAACATTTGTTGGAACTTTATCTGTAATGTTTGGTGTAAAATAGTCCATGCTTTTTTCGGGTATATACCCCTGGGACTTTGTTGTATTCACCATATTCTCTTCAAGGTGCTCTCGAACATGTGGATTTTTTAATAGTGCAGCAACGAAAATTTTTGAGATATTTTGAGGTTTTTCATAGTTTTTGTTTGTCCAGCTATAGGTTACTTTACTGGATGCTCCACACCCCATCAAACTGAAACCCAGCGATACAAAAAGCAACATATTGGTAATTGTTTTTTTCATCATAAAAACTTTGATGCAACTTAAAGTAATAGAGCGATCCAATGGGATCGCTCTCTATTTTATAATTGACAAAGCTGATAAATGATAAAAAAGCTGTTACAGATTTATGGTGCAGCCAGTCATTATATTGATGCCGGCCATCGGGAAATAAAAATTATTCCGACTTACCTCACCGCCAAATTTGTAAGAATAAGTGTAGCCATTAGGCGCGTAAGCAGCATTCAGAAAATTATTTAGCTGAAAAAAAAGATCGATTGATCTTATTTGTTTGAGCTGAAACGACTGGTAAAGGTGTAAATCATTGACCATAAATGCATCAAGCCTTCTGTCTTTTCGGGATGTGTTATCAAGGAATTGTGAACCAACATATTTTGAAATAATTTTGATCTCTCCATTTTTCCAGGGTAAAATTGAGAGAATAGCATTATTTACAACTGGCGGGGAGAAAGCAATATTTGTATTGTTGAAAACTGTGGCAACCTGTCCTCCAGCATCATAATCATCATAATAATCTGTAAATGTTTTAATTTTATTCCTGCTCAATGCCAGATTATTACTGAATTGAAATATTCGGTGAAACTTGAAACTTGTTTCAATTTCAACACCAGCCCTATAGCTGTTTTTTATATTCGTTCTGGTATAAGCGCCTACATCATTTACTTTTCCGGTAAGTACCAGTTGGTTGTTGTAAAACATACCATATGCTGTTACATTTAAATTTACTTTGCCAATATTCGTTTCAAATCCAGTTT
>JBDLTO010000206.1:0-4411 GCA_039805815.1 Bacteroidota bacterium
TGAAGCACGAACGCCAGCGATAAAAGCATAAATACTTTCACGGCTTGAAAAATCTGCCTGGAAAGCATAAAACTTTCTTCCAAATTCTGTAACCTGTTTTTCTATGTCACTTCCGGGAGAAAGACTGGCACTAACGCCAATAATATCAGCACCGGCTTCTGCCAGTCCAAGTGCCATTCCCATTCCGATTCCCTTGTTGCAGCCAGTAACCAGTGCTGTTTTACCGCTAAGATTGAATAAATTATTCATAATACTTTGATATGTTATGATTTAGAGTTGAGAGAAAAACTAAACTCTCAACTAATTTCACTCAACTAATTTCTCTCGACTTACTTCTCTCAACTAATTTCAAAGAGACACGCCGCGTTTCCAGGGAATAAAATCATCCTGATTGAGTTGCACGGCCTTGGGTATTACTTCACCGCTGGCAGCACGGATGCAGTACTCCAGGATCTCTTCACCCATCTCTTCTATGGTTTTATCCCCTTCTACAATCGGACCGCAATCTATGTCGATGATATCTGCCATTCTGCGCGCAAGTTTGGAATTGGTGGCGAGTTTGATGGTTGGACAAACCGGATTACCGGTAGGTGTTCCCAAACCTGTGGTAAACAATATCAATGTTGCACCGGATGCAGCCTTTCCTGTGGTGGCTTCCACATCATTACCTGGCGTGCAGACCAGACTGAGTCCGGGTTTTGTTGCTGGCTCGGTGTAATCCAGCACATCCACAACCGGACTGGTGCCGCCTTTCTTACAAGCACCTGCACTTTTAATGGCATCTGTGATCAACCCATCCCTGATATTGCCCGGTGAAGGGTTCATGTGAAATCCTGAGCCAACTTGTTCGGCCTGGGCACTGTAGGCATCCATCAGGCTGATGAATTTTTCTGCTGTGGCCTGGCTGGTGCTTCTGTCGATCAATTCCTGTTCTGCTCCGCACAACTCTGGGAATTCAGCCAGGAGAATTTTACCCTGAATGGCCACCAGCAGGTCTGAAAAATACCCAACAGCGGGATTCGCAGAAATCCCGCTAAAGCCATCACTGCCACCACATTTTACCCCTACTGTCAGTTTATCCAATGATGCAGGCTTTCTTTCCTGCTTGTTGATTTCAATGAGCCCTTGGAATGTTTCACGAATTGCAGCTTGAATCAATTCCTCCTCTGTTCTACCAGCCTGTTGTTCAAATGTCAGGATAGGTTTATCGAAGCTGGGATTACGTTTCCTGATGGTTTCCACAAAAGCATCCAACTGCAGGTGCTGACAACCCAGGCTCAGGATGGTAATGCCTCCCACATTGGGGTGATCAGCGTAAGCAGCCAAGAGGTTTTCGAGTATAGCTGAATCCTGACGTGTTCCGCCACATCCACCCTGGTGATTCAAGAATTTAATGCCATCAACATTTTTAAAAACCCTCGTACTACGTCCCTCGTCACTCGTCACTTGTCCCTCTTCCCTCATCCCTTTTGCCTGGCTGTTTCCTCCCCTCTCTTCCCTCATCCCTTTTGCCTCTTCCCTGTATTCCTCCACCAACCCTCTCGTAAAAGCCTTGTATTTCTCCGTAACCGCATAACCCAGTTCATTGTGCAGCGCTTCCCGGATAACATCCAGGTTCCGGTTTTCACAAAAAACAGTAGGTATAAATAACCAGTAGTTGGCAGTACCAACCCTGCCATCAGACCGGTGGTAGCCCATGAATGTCCTGTCTTTCCATTTCGATACATCCGGCGGTGTCCATTTATATTGCACTCCCCTGTATGCATAAGGGTCAGCAGCATGATGTAGGTTGGCTGTGGTCATCAATCCGCCCCGCTTTACATCCATCGTAACTTTTCCAACCAACACGCCATACATGGTTACTGCACCCCCTTTAAGAATGTCTTCGGTGTAGAACTTATGCTTGGCTTCCACTGGCTCAAGGATTTGATAAGTCTGTCCCTCAAACTCAATTAATTCGCCTGCTTCCAGGTTGCGCAATGCTACAATCACATTATCCTTTGGATGCACCTTCAAAACTATATTCTTCATGCTCAGATTTTTCAGAATCCCGAAAGTAGAATTTATCTCGTAAAATCCAACTGCGAATTACGCAAACGATGTCAAATTGACAGCATGTTAACAACCCTACTTTTTTTGTGGAAAATCCTGTGGATATTTTGTTAATTAGAAACCAAAGTCATAAATTCGTTTTTTCTATCCAATATGAAAACAATTCCGATCCAATTCCTTTGACGATTCCAGAACCTTAACGCTCATTTTCTTAACAGGAATTGTACTATGAACAAAAAATGGATCAGTGCCATGGCGCTGACAGTGACATGCCTTGCTATGGCTTGTCAGAAAGCAACTATTCAGGAAATGCCTGAAATTTCGTCTTCATCCCTTAACATCGCAGGACAAAGTAATCTAACCCCAAAAGAGCTTTTGGGAAAAATGATTTACTTCGATGCCAACCTATCCGAACCGGTTGGCCGACAAGCCTGCGCGTCCTGTCATTTGCCAGAAAATGGATACTCCGGATTTGCCAGCTTGCCATTGGGCGGACAATTTTCTGGAGCTGTAGCCGGAATTGGCGAGGGTGCATTTCCGGGAAGATTTGGTAACAGAAGAGCTCCTAGCTCTGCCTATGCCACCTTCAGTCCCGTCTTGAAAATAATAGAAGACAACGAATTCAAAGGTGGATTGTTTTGGGATGGAAGGGCAACCGGATTACGACTGGGCATTCCTGCTGCCGAGCAGGCATTAGGACCTTTTTTGAGTTATGCGGAACAGAATCACCCAAGCGCAGCAGACGTGCTGGCTAAGTTAAGTTCGCCTGCATACCATGAATTATGGCTACAAGTTTGGGGGAGTCCCATCTCTACAGCCTCTCAAGAACAAATCAACCTGAATTATGATCGGGTTGGGTTATCCATTGCTGCTTATGAGGCTTCAAAAGAAGTTAATCCTTTCAGCTCAAAGTACGATGCCTTTTTGAGAAAAGAAACAGATTTGAGTCCTGAAGAAAAACTGGGATTGGCTGTATTTAACAACGATGGGAAATGCTTCAGGTGTCACCTTTCTGAAGGCAATGCCAGCAATCCACCACTGTTTACTGATTTCGAGTATTACAATATCGGAATCCCTAAAAACACCCAAAACCCATATTATTTAACAAACCCTACATTTGTTGACTTGGGTCTTGGTGGATTTCTCCAAAAAAGTACCAATCCCCTCTGGAGGAGTGCTGCAAAGAACAATATGGGTAAATTCAAAACACCAACCCTGAGAAACATTGCTAAAGGAAGCAATAAAAGGTTCATGCACAATGGTGCTTTTACTTCGCTGGAACAAGTTGTTGATTTTTACAACACCCGAGACGACTCCAAATCGAGAGGTCGCTGGCCAAAACCTGAATATGACGATAACCTGCAAAAAGGCTGGCTCGGAAATCTTGCATTAACGAAAAAACAGCAAAATGCAATTGTGGCCTTTATGAAAACCTTAAACGATGGGTGGAGTAAAAGTGCTGCATCTTCTGTCAATTAATTTAAATAGAACCATAAAAAGCGCAAAAAAGTCTGGCAGAAAAGCCGGACTTTTTTTATTAACCTTATAGCCAAATAGGTGTGAACGTGTGAATTTGTTTTTGTAAATACTTCAAAATCGTTAATTTACGGATGCGATTGACGAACGCATCGTAAATCGTCAGTTTTCCATCTATTCAACCAACCGATTGCCTTTAAACAGCCACCATGAAAAGGAAACTTTACCTTGTTGCAAGCTCATTGCTTTTTGCCCTTGCCTGCTCCCTTATATTTGTTGCCTTCACTACTGAGGATAAACCAGTTATCGCAGCAGATCCAAAAGTTGCCAACCTCAAACTCCCAGCCGGCTTCAGCGCTGAAAGGTTATACGGGCCATCTGAACACGAGGAAGGGTCTTGGGTAGCCATGACCTTTGATCATAAAGGCAGAATCATTGCATCAGACCAGTATGGAAATCTTTACCGCATGACTGTACCGGCCATAGGTGATACCATCAGAAAAACACAGGTTGAAAAACTGGAAGTACTCCAGGATCCCGAATACAAAAGTGATACGAGCAAAACAAAGATCTCCATAGGCTATGCCCATGGACTTCTGTATGCTTTCAATAGCCTTTATGTGATGATTAATCACAGGGGCGATTCCAAGCTGAAAAAAACAAGTGGTCTATACCGCCTGCAGGATACAGACGGAGACGACCAGTACGATAAAACTACATTGATCAAACTACTCGACGGTTCAGGTGAACATGGTCCGCACAGCATCGTGCTTTCCCCGGATAAACAATCACTATACGTGGTAGCCGGCAACTTCACGAAGATCCCCCAAATGGATGCATACCGCAACGTTCCGGATGGCAAGCTAGATAACCTGCTACCTCT
>JBDLTO010000207.1:0-3290 GCA_039805815.1 Bacteroidota bacterium
TTTTCACCTTTGATTTGGCTTTGAAATAGGTGAAGATATCGGCTTTACGCCAGCCGTAAATGGACTGCTTGGGGTCTCCGATGTAGAATAGGATATGATTTGTTTCAAAGAGTGCCTGAAAAATTTCGTACTGCTCGCGGTCGGTGTCTTGGAACTCATCAATGAAAACCGCCCTGTATTTTTCCTGCAGGTGCCTGATCAAATGATCCCTGTGGCTTCCTGTAAGAACAGCCTCATGCAGTAGGCGGATCATGTCATCATAGGTTATAAATCCTCTTGCCTGTTTGACCTGCCTGATTTCTGCAACAACCCAGTCTATCGCCATGGTGGTGATGTGGTGAATGATGTCTGAAAGGGTTTGTGCCGGATCAACTCCAGGCTGTTGGAATGACTCGAGCAGCTCCTGCTGGTAATGTTCAGCAAGGAAGTTCCGTGGGATATCTCCCAGGTGACGCATCAGCTTTCCACCCAGGGCCTCCCTGATTAACTTCAGCATATCTTCCCGGTCGAGTCCGTTGTCCAGCATCATTTCCAGCAGCTTGGGATGGAGGATGGTAACATGCTGGCGCCAGAACTCATGGAAACTGTCATGAACCAGTTGAAGAAATTCCTCTTCACCTAGTGTTTCTGCTCCAAAGAGTTGTCCTGTTTCAAATGCATATTCCCCCAGTGTACGCTGACAAAATCCGTGTATGGTAAGCACGGAAGTTTCATCCAGCATAAGTTGTGCATCTGCCAGCCTTCGGCTGATGGTTTCAGTATCATGAACCGCTTCGGCAGCCTTCACCAATGCCGTGATGGCCGGATCTTCTATGGCTTGTCCACGACTAACTTTTGCTGCGAGTCTCACAAAAGCACGCACACGCAGTTCCAGTTCTGCAACGGCAGCCCGCGTGAAGGTCACCATCAGGATCTGCTGGATGGGGATATTTTTTTCCATAACCAGCCTGAGTACAAGCAGGGCAATGGAATAGGTCTTGCCGGTACCTGCGCTGGCTTCAATCAGGTTGCTTCCTTCGAGGCTTACGGTAGCTGGATTAAAAGATTGTGGGGTGTGTTTCATAGGTTATTTGCTTTTGTTGAAAACGGTGGGTAACAATTGTTGAATGGGTTCCAGGATCTCACGCACCTTAATTTGCAACCTGCTATAGGTGTCATCGTTCAGCCAGCCATGCTCCAGGGCTTTGGTGAGGTAGGTGTCTGTGAAATCATGACTGAAGCTGTTGTCTTTTTCATCATCGAGGAATTCCATGATCTCATTAAACTCTTTGTCAATCAGTTTCAAGTCTTCCCTCCCAAATGCTGGGAAAAAAGGAAAACACTGTTCATGTCCGCTTTTGAAATGCGCTATATATTTTCCGAGGGTTTCAAGTGCTGCGGATTGTGTTATCCGATCCGCCTTGATGACAAAGGCCTCTGCCGTATCTTTCTTGCTGATGTTTTTACCTATAAATACAAAGTCGAGTAACAAGCCTTGGGCCCGAAGGGCCAGGTAATGTGTAAAGTCATGCAGGAGGTACTTCAGCCTGTTGCGGGAGGGACAAACACAGATCAACTGATTTCCGTAACATGGACCGGCTTTACCTGTCAGTAATGTTTCGGTGAATTGCAGGTGAATGTTTTGTGTTTGCATCTCATTACTGCCTGCAGTTTGAAGGAAGACATACCGAAGCAGGTCGGTTTCCTGGTTCATCACCTGCAGTGATGCCATTCCCATATTATGCAGCGGGATAACGCCTGCTGGGATGGCAGCTGCATTGTTGGGTGAAATGGTTCCGGTGATGAAAGACATTTTCAACTGATGTGCAGGCCATCCGCTTATTTCAAAGGGCTCGTGATCTGGCAGGAGGGTTTCTTCATCGCGGTAATAAACTTTTAGCACATTGTTGTAATATGAACGAATGGGGTTCTCCATGAATCGGGCTAACTCTTCAATGTCTAGGCTTTGGAATCGGAAATCCGGTGTTCCGGCCACAACGGTAGTAACAGGTATCTGCGTAGCAAAACGGTTTTCGCTGAGGTAGTTGACCAGGTTGCCGTTGAAATACTCCCGGCTGAATCCATGCAGGGGGTGTATGGTGATCCATTGTTTACGCAGCACATCGGTGTCTTCTTCCATGCCACGCGCCACATAATCGATGCATTCATCCACCAGCGAAGAAGGAGGCAGATCTGTTGCGTCTTTGGCGCTTTTTGCCGTGAAGCTGATGTAGAGCTGTTCCTTTGCGGAGAGTAGTGTTTCGAGGAAAAGGTGTTTATCGTTGTCTTTCACATTCCGGTCTCCAGGCAGCCGCTGTTTGGTAAGCAAACTGAAGCTGAGCGGTGATTCTTTACGTGGGAACTTATCGAAATCCATTCCCAGCATAGCCACTACATGGAAGGGTATGCTGCGCATGGGGATGAGGGAGCAGAAGGTGATGCCAGCTCCGGCGAAGGACTGCGACCGCTTTTCCATGGAGAGGCGGTGGAGAAAGCTGTGGCGAAATACCTCGAAGCTGATGAGACCAGTGTCTGCAGGGTTGAGTTCGGCAAGCTGTTCAGTAAGTTGCACAAAACGTGGATAGTCTTCGTCTTCTGATTCACTTGATTGGAAAACCATGTCTTCTACCAGTTCATTCAGGTAGGCCGACCATTCCGCAATGGTTTTGGCTGTTTCCCATTCCCTGATTTTGCTGATGAGTACCTGGATGAAGTGGATTAGCTTTACCCTTTCTAGTGCAGCTGCACCTTCTTCCGTATCCAATGGCACCACGGTTTCCAATCCGTCTTGGTAAGCTGCTTCCCCGGTCATGCAGATGCCGTAGAGGATTTTTTTCATTCCGTGTTCCCAGCTTATCAAACGCGTGCCATCTTTCTCCCGGCCAGCTATGCTGAAGATGATGCCCGCCTCCCGCACTGCAGCGCGGATGGCATCGGTGTCTGTAATCTGAAACCGCTTTCGGATATAGGGGGATTCCAGCAGTTCGAGGATGGCTTCCGCCTTGAAGCGGGTGGGGTCAACCAACAGGAGCTGTCGGATGGCACTGAATAGGTTATTGTCTGCCGTAATAGTTTCATCTGCAATGGTATATGGAAAACGGTAAGGTGCATTGCTGAAGATGGCATGGATATAAGGTGCATACTGATCAATATCACTTACCATGACGAGGATGTCGCGGGCAGGGAAAGGGTCAGTGCTTTTATCCACCAGACTTACCAGGTGGTTGTAAAGCACTTCTACTTCCCGCAGGGGGGTGTAGCAGCCATTGATGACGAAGGAGCCGTCTTTTATGTCCGATACAGTCAGTGGT
>JBDLTO010000208.1:0-2515 GCA_039805815.1 Bacteroidota bacterium
ATTTTTTGTAGACAATCAATGTTTTCCACAGACCCTGGACTTGCTAATAACCCGGGCCTTGCCAATTGGGATTGAAATAGTGACAGGAGATGCTGCCACCGCTGAATTAGACAATAGCTATTTTGGTGCACTGATTCAATATCCCAATAACCTGGGAGCGCTCGAAAATCCAAAGGCATTTATTGAAAAAGTTCACCAAGTTGGTGCCTACGTGGTTATGACTACAGATTTACTGGCATTAACATTGATCACTTCCCCGGGAGAATTAGGTGCGGATGTTGCATGTGGTTCTGCGCAACGTTTTGGTGTACCGATGGGATATGGCGGACCACACGCAGCCTTTTTTGCGACAAAAGATGATTTTAAACGCAATTTACCAGGTAGAATCATTGGCATCAGCATTGATGCAGACGGCAACAGGGCCCTTCGGATGGCACTGCAGACTCGGGAACAGCATATCAAAAGAGAAAAAGCCACATCAAATATATGCACTGCACAGGCCCTATTAGCCAACATGGCAGCCATGTATGCTGTTTATCATGGTCCCGACGGACTCAAAAAAATCGCGACCAGAACTGCACAATATGCCAATGCAGCTGCAAAAAGCCTGACTGATCTGGGATACAAATTGGTTGCCACGCATTTTTTTGATACCCTGGTAGTTGAAAAAGATAATGCAATTGCTTTCGTTGAAAAGAGTGCGGAAAATGGAATTAATTTAAGGTTAATCAGTTCAAATCAGATTGGAATAAGTTTTGATGAAACAACCAATTCTGCCTCCCTGATTAAGTTATTGGAATGTTTTAACGAAAATGGCTCTGTACAATTCTCATTTGAAGATAAAACGGCTGTAAACAGCATCCCACACGATCTTGTAAGGGTTTCATCTTATCTGCTTCATCCGGTATTCAACAACTATCACAGCGAAAGCAAGATGATGCGTTACATTAAATTTCTTGAGAACAAAGATTTATCGCTGAATACTTCCATGATTTCCTTGGGAAGTTGTACGATGAAACTTAATGCGGCGTCTGAAATGATGCCATTAAGTTGGTCATGCTGGAGCCAGATTCATCCTTTTGCACCGGCAAGCCAGACAGGTGGATATGCATACATTTTGAATGAACTTTCAAAATACCTGTGTGAAATAACCGGATTTGATGCTTGCAGCCTTCAACCCAACAGCGGTGCACAGGGAGAATATGCAGGATTATTGGCAATTCGAGGTTATCACCTGTCAAGAGGGGATCACCATAGAAATGTTATGTTGATTCCAATTTCAGCACATGGCACCAATCCCGCTTCAGCAGTAATGGCTGGGATGAAGGTGGTCGTTGTTAAAGCGTTGGAAAATGGATACATCGATTTGGAAGACCTCAGGCAAAAAGCCATACAGTACAGCAATAACCTTTCCGGAATCATGATTACTTACCCAAGTACATATGGGGTTTATGAAGAAACAGTAAAGGAAATTACGGGTATCATACACGAGCATGGTGGGCAAGTCTATATGGATGGAGCGAACATGAATGCACAGGTTGGACTAACAGCTCCTGGTTTGATTGGAGCTGATGTATGTCATCTTAACCTGCACAAGACTTTCGCAATCCCACACGGAGGAGGTGGTCCGGGTATGGGTCCGATTTGTGTGAAAGCACACCTCGCGCCATTTTTACCGGGACATTCAGCCTTTGAAAATGGACACCAGGATCTCACAAAGGGAAATACTGCAGTGAGTGCCGCTCCGTATGGAAGTGCGAGCATTCTACTCATCAGTTATGGTTATATCAGGATGCTTGGAGGAAATGGATTAAAAGATGCCACAGCTTATGCTATTCTGAATGCCAATTACATGAAAGCCAGGCTTATGGATAGATTCGACATCCTCTACCTCGGAACAAACGGAACCTGCGCTCATGAATTTATTGTTGACCTCAGGCCATTCAAGAAAAATGCAGATATAGAGGCGGAAGATATTGCCAAAAGACTAATGGATTACGGATTCCATGCACCAACCATGAGTTTCCCAGTGCCAGGCACAATCATGATTGAACCAACAGAAAGTGAGGATAAAGGTGAATTGGACAGATTTTGTGATGCCATGTTATCAATCAGACAAGAAATCAGTGAAATTGAAGCAGGAATAGCTGACAGGAAAAATAATACACTCAAAAGAGCACCACACACACAAGCTGTTATATGCAAATCAGAGTGGGACCGACCTTACTCAAGAGAAAGTGCTGCTTTTCCAATTTCTTATCTGAATAACAACAAATTCTGGCCAACAATTGGAAGGGTTAACAACACCTTTGGGGACCGAAATCTTATTTGCACCTGTGAACCTGTGAGCAGTTATCAGGAATAAAAATTTGATTATTTTTTACCTTTTTAATTACTTTTTTTTCAAAGAATGATTGTATTGTCGTAAATTCAACTGACAGCTTGCCCCTTATTTGAATATTTTTCATCTCAAGTGCGATATTTTTAGATTTTTTTAAAAAAACTGTTTTCTTAT
>JBDLTO010000209.1:0-10861 GCA_039805815.1 Bacteroidota bacterium
GTGAATATGATTCTGTATTCATAGACATCACGAAAGTTGAAGTGAAGGTAGACAATGATTCGCTGCACAAACACAGGGATGACCATGGAAAAGACGATGACGACAGGGATGACCATGAGAAAAGGAAAGACGGTTATGGTGAGTGGGTTGACATCAGCTTTACACCGGCCATCATTGATATTCTCAGCTTGAGAAATGGTGTAGAAACAAAACTTGGTGATGCCAATATTGCAGCAGGAACTGTACGCAAGATCAGGATTACCCTGGGTAGCCGCAACAGGGTTGTTAAAGACAGTGTTTCTTATCCTCTTGAACTGAGAAATGAAACCAATAACCTGCTTTATGTAAAACTCTACGATAAACACAGACAGCGCAGGTCAGACAGCAGCACAAAAGTTTGGGTGGATTTTGACATTGCCAGTTCAATCAGTGAAAAAGACGGCAGGTTTTTCCTGAGACCGGTATTGCGTCCTTTCTGTAATGATAATTTCGGTGAAGTGGAAGGTAAAGTTCTCCCGCTGGAAGCCAAAGCTGTTGTGCGCATAACTGATGGAGCAGGCTTTAACGGTGTGGCACTGCCAGACAGAAAAGGAGAATTTAAACTCCGTGGACTCGAAACAGGTACTTACACTGTAACTGTTGAGGGCATTGCACCTTACCTGAAAGAAACAATCACAAATGTGTCTGTAACTAAAGGAAAAGAAACTGAGCTGGGAACAATTACCCTGAAAAAATAAGTTGGTTTTGAAAGTTAAAGTGAGGCCGTCTTCGTGACGGCCTTTTTTTGCTTTCTATTGTTGCCCGCGAATTGTAGTTCCTGTCTTCCTGCCATTGTGCACACCATTTTCAATTACAGCCTTACCATTCACCCAAACATGAGAGATACCCGTGGTATACTGGTGTGGCGCCTCAAAAACAGAATTGTCCTGAATTGCATTTTCATCAAAAATCAGGATGTCTGCAAATTTTCCTTCCATCAACAGACCCCTGTCTCGTAAGTTAAATTTGGCAGCAGGCAGGGAGGTCATCCTGCGGATTGCCTCTTCCAACCTGATAACCTGCTGATCCCTGACATACCTGGCGAGCACGCGCGCATTGGTACCATAACCTCTTGGGTGCGGACGACCTTTACCATTGCTCACACCGGCATCAGCTGCAGGCATATTGAAAGGATATTGCATGAAGTAGACCAGATCCTTTTCACTCATGGTATGATAGATCATCTGGGCATTGGCCTTATCCAGCATATCAAGGATGAGGTTTGCTTCATTGATAAAATTGCTTTTGCGGCCAAGCATGCGGTTTACAGCTGTAATACTTTTGCCATTATAGGATGTATCCGGTGCAAAAGAGGCCACTACGGCATAACTGTAATCCTTTTGTTTGTCGCGCTGCTGAGATTCTTTCATACCCACAAGTATTTGCTGCCTTATAACAGGATCTTTCATCCTGACCCGCAGTGAATCCAGTCCGCCCTCCAGGGCCCAGTCTGGCAAACGCACAGCCAGGTTGGTACTGCTGGCAGTATAAGGATATTGGTCGATGGTAATATCCAATCCTTCTTTTCTGGCCGCTTCAACCATACCCAGCGTTTCTAAGGAACGGCCCCAGTTATTCTTACCGGTTACTTTGAAATGGGAGATTTGAACGGGAATACCTGCCTGCCGGCCAATGGTAAGAGATTCTTCTATGGCTTCGTTGACTTTCGTGCCTTCGTAGCGCATGTGGGTGGCATAAACACCGCCATGAACTGCAGCAACTCGAGCCAGGTTCACAATCTCTTGTGTAGGTGCATACATACCAGGGAGGTAAATCAGTCCGGTAGACAACCCCACAGCCCCGTCCTGCATGGCTTTCAGTGTCAATGCTTCCATCCGTTTCATTTCTTCCGGTGTGGCATGTCTGTTCTCAAGACCCATACCCAAACGGCGGATGGTATTGTGACCCGCCAGGCTAGCTACATTTATGGAGGTTCCGGTGCTGTCAATCTTGCGCAGGAACTCACCGATATCATCTGCTCCGCTGCCACAATTGCCAGTAACAACAGTGGTAACACCATCATAGATATAATTGTCAGCCGTTGGCCGCTCAAAAATACTCCCCTCGATATGTCCGTGTACATCAATGAAACCCGGTGCCACAATCTTGTTGCCCGCATCAACCGTCTTAACACCTGGGTACCTGGCAACCAGTCCCTGCCTCACAGCCACAATCCTGTTGCCACTGATTGCAATATCAGCTTTAAACCAGCTGTTGCCAGTACCGTCTATAATTCTGCCATTGGTAATGATTTGCTCTGGTTGCTGCGCCTTTGCTGAAAAACCAAAAAAGAAAAAACATAAATAGAGTGCTGCTGATGGAAGGAAATAAGTGCGTTTTGTCATGGCTTTATACCGGGTTAAAGTTTATCAGAATAAATATACCGATGAATCCCGGAATAGTATCGTTTAACAACTGTTTGCTTTATCTGTAAATTTAAAGACCTTTGAACCATGCCAATCCGGATTTTTGTAACAGGTGGAACTTTTGACAAGGAATACAATGAACTGAATGGAGAATTGTATTTCAAGGATACCCATCTGCATGAAATGCTCAGGTTAGGTCGTTCCAAACTGGAGTTGGAAATTACCACACTGATGATGATGGATAGCCTGGATATGAATGAACAAGACCGGCAAACCATTGCCAAAGCCTGTATGGATGTATCCGAAAAGAAAATCCTGATCACACATGGCACAGATACCATGCCGGAAACTGCTGCATTACTTGCAGGACTGATAAAAGATAAAACCATTGTGCTTACAGGTGCAATGGTACCTTATAAGTTTGGCAGTTCAGATGGACTGTTCAACCTCGGCAGTGCACTAGCTTTTGTGCAGACCCTTCCACCAGGCGTATATGTGGCCATGAACGGGAAAATTTTTGCAGCTGAAAATGTGCGTAAGAATAAAGCAAAAGGAGAGTTTGAATCAATTCACCAACCAACAAAATGATACAATGAAAAAGTCAATTTTATTTCTGCTTTTTACCGGTTCCATTTTTTTTACAACTGCACAATCCAAAGATGACAAAGCAGTAGCCGATGCTGCAAGTTATCTTGTGAAAGCGCTGGAAAGCGGCGTCCGTGCTGATCTTGAAAGCATTGCATCTGATCAGCTGAGTTACGGACATTCAAATGGATTGATCGAAGACAAAGCTGCATTTGTAGAAGCCATTGCCAGTGGTAAATCCGATTTTGTTAAGATTGATATCACCAATCAGACGATTGCCGTGAGTGGCAAAACAGCGATTGTAAGACATCGGCTTGATGGAGTTACCAATAACAATGGCACACCCGGCGAAATCCACCTCAATATCCTATTGGTGTTCCGCAACGAAAAAGGAAACTGGAAACTCTATGCAAGGCAGGCAGCAAGGGTGATTTGATTGTAGAGCCAGAGGGATGGGGGGTGAGGGATGAGGCACTAGGCAGAAGGCACTAGGCATGAGCTTGCCAACCGAAGGTTGGGGGTTAGGGATGAGGGAGAAAGGGATGAGGGAGAAAGGGATGAGGGACGAGGCAAGAGGCAGAAGGCACAAGGCACGAGCTTGCCAACCGAAGGTTGGGGACGAGGGGTTTCTGGCTTTAAAATAAGAAAGTCAATTAAACAAAACAGGGAGTTCGATTAGGTTTTACCCTTCGACTCCCTGTTTTTATTAACACTTGTGCCTTGTGTCTTGCGCCTCGTCACACCTGTCACTTTTCACCCGTCACTTTTCCCTCATCCCTTGTCCCTTCTGTATTCTAACTCGTACCTGGCCGTTTAAACTATTTCCTCTCCAACAACTTGAAGAACTGATCAAGCTGTGGCAGAATCACAATACGGGTACGGCGGTTTTGAGAGCGACCCGCTTCAGTTGAATTATCAGCTATAGGCTGGTATTCAGAACGACCTGCTGCAACCATTTTAGCTGGCTCCATGCCATATTGTGACTGGAACATCCTAACAATAGTTGTTGCACGCTTCACGCTAAGGTCCCAATTGTCCTGCAAATCTTTGTTGCCTTTCAGTGCCACATTATCCGTATGTCCTTCAACCATGAATTCAATATCCGGCTGGTTTTTCAACACGAGGGCCACTTTACCAAGTACTGTTTTGGCTTGCTCACTCAAATCGAAGCTGCCGGTTTTGAAAAGAACCTTGTCGGAAATGTCCACGTAAACCACGCCTTTGTCAACCTTGATGTTTACATCCTGGTCATTAAGGTCGCCAATTGCCCCTTTCAGGTTCATTACCAATGCCATATTCAAGGAGTCCTTGCGGGCAGCAGCCTGCTGGATAGACTGGATATAAGCATCCTTAGAACCGATGTTATCAAGAGATTTCTTGATACTCTCTGCCTGTGAAGAAGAAATTACAGATAAATCTTCCAACTGCTTCAACGCAACATTGTTGTTCTTCTTCAGTAATTCAATCTGCTCTTTTAGGGAACCAATCTGTGCTTCACGCTGAGCATCGGCAATAGCACGCTGACGCTCAAGTTCAGACTTCTCATCACGACAAGCCTTTGTTTCTTTCTGGGAAGCCACTAACTGTTCATTCAAACCCGCATACTTATCAGTCAATGCCTGAAATTTTTTGGTACTGACACAAGAGAAGAGTGTGATTGAAAGCAAAAGTGGAAAAACAAATAATTTTCTTTTCATCGTTATTAATCGTTTAAATAGTTGTTGACTACAAATATAAAATGTCAAATTGAAAACATTTTGATTAATATTTGTTCAACAAAAATCATTTGAAACAAATTTTTCTTTAATTTGAATCGATTTTTGCACCGGTTGCTTGCCGGAATTTCTTGTTTGTTTTCTCATGTCTACCCTGCTATTTGTCTAAATAGCAGGGTTTTTTGTTGATTTCACCACAAAACCTGTTGAAAAGACTAATATTTTTAGTGTAAATAATGCTAAATTTATTAGTTCGTCATTTTAAATCCCCTTACCTTTACCTCCTTAAAATTTACTTACCATGTCAAATAATGAAAAACTTAAGGCCCTGAAGCTTACACTGGATAAAATTGAAAAAGATTTTGGCAAAGGCAGTGTAATGATGATGAATGAAAAGGGTGAAGCACAAATTGAAGTTGTTTCAACGGGGTCGATTGGTCTGGACGTTGCTTTGGGAATTGGTGGGCTTCCGAAAGGCAGGGTAATTGAAATATATGGTCCGGAAAGTTCTGGTAAAACAACCGTTGCAATCCATGTAATTGCTGAAGCACAGAAAAAAGGTGGCATGTGTGCAATAATTGACGCTGAACATGCTTTTGATAGTGCCTATGCCAGAAAATTGGGTGTAGACGTTGATAACTTACTGATTTCCCAGCCTGATTATGGCGAACAGGCGCTTGAGATTGCAGACAGGTTAATACTTTCGGGTGCACTGGATGTGGTAGTTATCGATTCTGTGGCTGCATTGGTTCCCAAAGGTGAATTGGAAGGTGAGATGGGTGACAGTAAAATGGGTCTGCAGGCTCGTCTGATGAGTCAGGCACTGAGAAAGCTGACTGCAACAATCAGTAAAACAAATACTATCTGCATTTTCATCAACCAGCTGCGTGAAAAAATCGGTGTCATGTTCGGTAATCCCGAAACCACAACAGGTGGTAATGCACTTAAATTCTATGCCTCTGTAAGACTTGACATCAGAAGATCAGCACAAATCAAAGATGGCGATGAAGCAATTGGTAACAGAGTAAAGGTGAAAGTGGTAAAAAATAAGGTTGCACCTCCATTCCGGTCAGCTGAATTCGATATCATCTTTGGCGAAGGAATATCCAAAACTGGCGAGATCATAGACATGGGTGTAGAACTGGGAATCATTCAGAAAAGCGGCAGCTGGTACAGTTACAATGGAGACAAACTGGGTCAAGGTAGGGATGGCGTCAGACAACTGATGACCGATAATCCTGAAATGGCAAACGAAATTGAATTGAAAATCAGAGAAAAAATAAAAGAAATGCAGGCGGCTTAATGCAGTTGCTGCCTTGTTTGGAAACCGTGTCCCGCTCATGCAGGATGCGGTTTTTTATTTATTTTCACCAGGAACAATAATAACATGGAAAGGAAAAGATTACTAGACGCAAGAAAATGCATAGCCCTTGTTGCACACGATAACAAAAAGAAAGAACTGATTGAATGGGCCGTTTACAACAAAACAGCACTGTCAAGACATGAACTTGTTGCAACAGGAACTACAGGAAAACTATTGGAAGAATCCCTTGATCGATCCATAAAAAAATTATTAAGCGGTCCACTTGGCGGTGACCAGCAAATTGGCGCGCTGATTGCTGAAGGTAAGGTTGATGTGTTGATTTTTTTCTGGGATCCAATGGAAGCACAACCGCATGACCCAGATATTAAAGCACTACTCAGACTAGCTGTTACCTGGAATATCCCATTTGCATGCGATAGGGCTACAGCCGATTTCATGCTTACATCACCCCTGATGCATGCCAATTACACCTGTATCATTCCAGACTATTCAACATATATCAGAAGAGATACCATCAAATAAATATCATGAAAAAAATATTATCCTTTTTTCTCATCGCTGCAATACACCTTACTAGCATCCATGCACAGGATACCATCAGCAAAGCTGATGTTGTAGGAGCTGCCAAACTGATTGCACTGCAATACTCAGCAAAGGAAATAGAAATGATGTTACCTGATTTACGGGATAATATGCGCGATTATGAACAGATGCAAAGGTATCCTCTGAACAATAATGTTCAGGTAAGCATGGTTCAACAACTTGCATTGGATAAACTACAACAAAAACAAATCAAATGGCGCTATGATAAAACTTACAGGCTCCCTGTAAATAAAGAAGATCTCGCGTTTTGCACAATAAACCAACTGGGATCACTCTTAAGAAACCATTCCATTAGCTCGGTTGAACTTACACACTTTTTCCTGGAGAGAATGAAAAAATACAGCGATACCCTGCAATGTGTTGTGAGTATGACTGAAACAATAGCCCTGGAACAGGCAGCACAGGCAGACCTTGAGTTTTCAAGAGGAATCGATAGGGGTCCGCTTCATGGCATTCCTTACGGACTAAAAGACCTTTTTGCTGTAAAAGGAACAAAAACAACCTGGGGTGCTGAGCCTTACAAAAACCAGAGTATAGACCAAGACGCTTACGTCTACACAAAACTGAAAAATGCCGGGGCAGTACTTATCGCCAAGTTTACACTGGGTGCATTGGCAATGGGCGACTACTGGTTTGGCGGCAGAACAAAGAATCCATGGAACCTTGAAAGGGGATCAAGTGGTTCTTCGGCAGGTTCTGCAGCAGCAACTGTAGCAGGAATCGTTCCATTTGCCATTGGAACTGAAACACATGGATCAATCATTTCACCCAGTCATACCTGTGGTGCAACTGGACTTCGACCAACATTTGGCAGCATCAGCAGGTCGGGCGCCATGACCCTGAGCTGGAGCCTGGATAAAGTTGGTCCAATTTGCCGGAATACAGTTGATGCTGCTACTGTTTTTGCTTCTCTGCATGGAACAGACGGAAAAGACATATCTGCTGGTAATCCGGCTTTTAACCTAAACCTGAATGCGGATATCCGCAAACTTAAAATCGGTTATGCAGCAAACCACTTCGAAAAGCTGGATACAGCAGGCCAGGAATGGGGTGTAATCAAAGCCCTGAAAGAAGCAGGAATCAACCCCGAGCCCATGCACCTGCCTGATACAGAAGTCTATAAATTTGATATCATCGGCATAGTAGTTGGTGCAGAGTCTGCAGCAGCATTTGATGAATTCACCAGAACAGGTTTAGATGATGCCATGACAAGACAAACCCGAAACGACTGGCCAAACTATTTCAGGGTTTCCCGAACAATCCCTGCTGTTGAATACATCAATGCCAACAGACACAGAACAATCCTGATGGAGGCGTTTAACAGGGCTATGAAAGATTACGATGTTGTCATAACACCAACCTATGGAGGCAGACAACTCGCGATAACCAACCTAACAGGACATCCTGCACTCTGTTTGCCAATCGGACTGAATAAACAAGGATTACCTAACAGCATTACCATGCTGGCAAACCTTTATCAGGAAGAAGTACTTGTTACGGCAGGAAAATATTACCAGGAAATTACAGGTCATGACGACAAACATCCGCCTTTGTTCCGGTAAAAATTGACCTAATTTTGCTGCATGTCTTTTCAACTACATGCACCCTATCAGCCGGCCGGTGATCAGCCCGAAGCTATCAGACAGCTGGTAGAAGGAATTAACAATGGAGAACAGTTCCAGACTTTACTGGGTGTTACGGGATCTGGAAAGACATTTACCATGGCAAATGTCATCCAGCAGGTGCAAAGACCAACGCTGGTATTAACCCACAACAAAACTCTTGTTGCGCAACTTTACGGCGAATTCAAACAGTTTTTTCCTGAAAACGCTGTAGGTTACTTCGTATCCTATTACGATTATTACCAACCGGAAGCTTACATGCCAGTGAGTGATACCTATATTGAAAAAGACCTCGCCATCAACGAAGAACTGGATAAACTCCGTTTGCAGGCAACATCAGAATTGTTAAGCGGCCGAAGAGACATCATTGTAGTGGCATCCGTCAGCTGCATTTATGGTATGGGTAATCCGAGTGAATTTGAAAATGGAATTGTCCGCATACACAAAGGCCAATTTATTAGCAGACAGGGTTTTTTACATGCATTGGTTAACTCACTGTACCAAAGAACACAAATAGATTTCAAAAGAGGAACCTTCAGGGTTAAAGGAGATACTATCGACATCAACCTTCCCTATGTTGATTTCGGTTACAGGATTACGTTTTTCGGCGATGAGATTGAATCCATCGACATCCTGGAAATTACCAGTGGGAAACGTATTGCAGCAGTTGACAATGCAGCTATTTTTCCAGCCAACCTCTACCTCGCACCAAAGGAAATCATCAACCAGGTCATCTCTGAGATTATAGATGAAATGACTAAACAGGTTCAGTATTTCAAAGACTCCGGAAAATTTATCGAAGCACAAAGGATCAGTGAACGTGTAAACTTCGATATAGAAATGATTAAGGAACTTGGCTACTGTAATGGCATAGAAAACTACTCAAGGTTCTTTGACAGAAGACAACCAGGTGCACGACCATTCTGTCTGCTCGATTATTTCCCAGACGACTTCCTCTGTGTTATCGATGAAAGCCACCAGACCATACCTCAGGTCAGTGGCATGTACGGAGGAGACAGAAGCAGAAAAATGGTGCTTGTGGATTACGGATTCAGACTCCCGGCAGCACTGGATAACCGTCCGCTCAACTTCAATGAATTTGAACAGATGATCGGACAGGTTGTGTTCGTTTCGGCCACACCGGGCGATTACGAATTGCAAAAATCTGAAGGAGTTGTAGTGGAGCAGGTAGTGCGACCTACAGGCCTGCTTGACCCACCAATAGAAGTTAGGCCAAGCATCAATCAGGTTGATGACCTGCTGGAAGAAATTGATAAGACTGTAAAAAAAGGCGACCGGGTTTTAGTAACTACGCTTACCAAACGGATGGCTGAAGAGATGGACAAGTACTTGCAACGGATTCACATCAAATCCAAATACATTCACAGCGAAGTGGATACTCTTGACAGAGTCGAAATTCTCAGACAACTGCGTTTGGGAGAAATTGACGTACTGGTTGGTGTAAACCTGCTGAGAGAAGGGTTAGACTTGCCTGAAGTATCCCTGGTCGCCATCCTGGATGCAGACAAAGAGGGATACCTGAGAAATGAAAAATCACTCACGCAAACAGCGGGCAGAGCAGCCCGAAATGTTGATGGCAGGGTAATATTCTATGCAGATAAGATAACTGGCAGCATGCAGAAAACCATGGATGAAACGGATAGACGCAGAGCCAAACAAATTACCTATAACTTGGCACATGGCATTACACCACGTACGGTTACCAAAAGTAAAGAACAGGTATTTGCCCAAACTGCCGTTCTGGATATCAAGGGTTATGACGAAAACAATTCCCTGGCGGCCGTTGCAGAAGTCACTGAAAGTGCGCGTGTAGCGGAAGACCAAGCTGCATACACCACCATCCCTCAAATGGAAAAACACATTGCCAAACTGAAAAAGACAATGGAAAAAGCGGCAAAAGACCTCGATTTCATGGAAGCTGCAAGACTCAGAGACCTTATGTTTGAAGCAAAGGGACAACTGGAAAAAATGAAGTAGCCGGATTAGTCTAATTTCCGTTCGCCATTTGTCATGAATTGGCTAAATTCACAATTCAATAACCGAATGCCATGCGCCCGAATTTTCAAATTTTTCTTGCTGCCTCACTGCTGTTCTCGCTGAACACCCTTGCACAAAAAGTTAAACCAAGACTCAAAAATCTTCCACTTGAAAACATGGAAGCTTTCAACCAACCTGCTTCCAACTGGCAGATAACTGGCGATGTGCAGGGAAGCTTCAGCGATACATCGCTGAATATAGCCAAGGGAACAGGCATACTTTACAATGCTTACAGCAGGGCTATTCAGTTTAAACCCGGGCATCAGTTGTTTACTAAAATGGAGCATGGAGATATCATCCTCGAATTTGATTTCATGATTCCCAAAGGTTCAAATTCAGGCATTTACCTCCAGTCTCGTTATGAAGTTCAGATTAACGATAGCTGGGGTGTAAAACTTCCAAAACATGGGGATATGGGTGGCATCTATGAAAGGTGGAAAGATGGAAAAGGATACGAGGGAAAAGCACCTTTGAAAAATGCAGCCTTTGCGCCGGGTTTATGGCAACACATGGAAATATCTTTCCAGGCACCCCGCTTTGATGCAGCCG
>JBDLTO010000210.1:0-11348 GCA_039805815.1 Bacteroidota bacterium
GTTCTGTAGCCCGCATCCTGGTGCCATTCCCAATTTTTCTTGCGCATGGCAAGCTGACCGGCAAACCAAATGCTTGATGATTGTGCATGAACCATCCCGGAAATAAAAAGACAAAAAAAAGCCGCGTGAATTTTTCTCACGCGGCAATTTAGCTAAATCTTATAATACTGCTCCCAGCCTTTACGGGGCGGTGCGCCCACCAGCAACTGGTTGGCCAATTTGTTGTTTGTGATCTTCTTGGATTTCCTGTCGAACTTCAGCGTTGTATTCAACATCTGTGCCAATACACCCATGCAGAAGACCTGGCTGAGCGGACCAGCAATTTCGAATGGTGAACGCGTTTTTTCCTGACCCAAACAGGCTTTCAGGAAGTTGGCGTAGTGGTTCGAGGGACTCACCGGTACTTCAGGCAGTCTTCCGGCCATCTCCTTTGCTTTATCTTCGGGGATGATGGACAGTGTTGAACCGTGTGAACCACCCTTGAAGGTCAGCTCTTTGCTGTAGATGATTTTTCCCGGGTTGAGTTTTTGTGATTGGATTGCGCCGTTACTCGGAGCGGGTATATTCGGGTCGAGCTTGGAGGTTGCGCCATATCCTTCGGGCAGTGGTGGCAGGTTATTGATGCCATCATACCAGGTAATATCGCAAGCCGGCATGCCCTTGCGCTCAGGGAATTTGAAAAGGATGGTGGAAGAATAAGGATAGAAGAATGGATTGTGCTCATCCGCACGTTTCATACCGATTTCATTAGGCAGACCCAAGTCCAGGAACTGATGCGCCGTATCAATAAGGTGCGCACCCCAATCTCCCAGGGCACCCATCCCGAAATCATAC
Organism: Bacteroidota bacterium; assembly: GCA_039805815.1. Classification (GTDB taxonomy): domain Bacteria; phylum Bacteroidota; class Bacteroidia; order Chitinophagales; family Chitinophagaceae; genus Pollutibacter. Next base: position 835 of record JBDLTO010000210.1, read on the forward strand.
CAGCAACGCCATTGTCCGTTGTGGTAATCATGATTATAATCATGTTCTTTCACAACAGTATGCCAGGTATCCCAGTCGAGGGTAGTCGGAATGGTCTCTTTAGCCGGAAGGCTGGTGATCTTCGGGTTGAAGGCATGCCAGCGGCGTGCGGAGTTCATGTGTGCGGTGATGGCGGTAACATCCTTGATGATGCCCGCTTCTGTCCATGCTTTGAATTGAAAATAATTTGCTTCGGAATGGCCCTGGTTACCCATTTGGGTCACTACATTCGGACGCTTGGCAGCAGCCTTCATCATCAGTTCCACTTCGTTGAAGGTTCTGGCCATTGGCTTCTCCACATAAACGTGCTTGCCCAGGGAAAGGGCGAGCATGGTGATCGCAAAATGCGAATGGTCGGGAGTACCAATGCTCACCGCTTCAATGTCATTACCCATTTGGTCAAACATCTTGCGGAAGTCCTGAAAACGAGGCACATTGGGAAACTGTTTCAGTACTGCTTGCGTTTGGGGTGCGCCCATGTCTACATCACAGAAAGCCACAAAATCGGCAAGACCAGACTTATGGAACTGCATCAGATCAGAAGCACCCTGGTTGCCAATGCCGATACAGGCAAGCTTTACTTTGTCGCCTGCCTTGCGGTTAGACCGGGCAAATGAAGAGATGGAAGGCAGCGTAGCAGCTGCTGTCACCAATGCAGAGTCTTTAAGAAACTGCCGGCGTGAATCGTTGTTGTTGTACATATGTTCTTTTTGCGTATTGAAAAGGGGAATTAATTCCCTTAAATTACGGGTTTTCATCCCTCCATTTACGCGCGCCAATCATTTTATGTGCTAAATCCTTTTCGTAATCCTTTTGAATTAGTTTTGCTGGAGTTTAATCTTAGCGCTGTATGTTGATGGATCTGTTTAAATGGAAGGTTACCTCCATCTTTTTGATGACTGTTTTGACAAATACTTTCTGTTACACACCAACTTTGGGAGCAGAGAAACTGCCAAAAGCACTGCAAAGGGTACTGAGGCATGAGGGTGCTGTAATCATGATCAGACAATCGACAAAACCGGTTATTAAAATCAGTGACCTTCCAAAAAGTTTCGAAACAGACGGACAAAACCTGGTTAAAACAGCAGAGGGACTTTTTCTCATCCCCGAAGGAACTGGCAGGGTTTACCAATGGCAGGGAGATGCCGAATCAGGAGCATGGACACGCATCGACTCAACTTATTTCACGGGATACAATTATGGGGCACTGGTATTTAGCGTAGGCAAGGAGATTTATTCCTTTGGTGGTCAGGGTTTTTGGAATACCAATGGTAATCTGCGTTATTATAATGGAGTAAGCAGGGAATGGAATGTTGTCTACCTAAATCAATCCTACCCCTGGTTCAGGAGAAACTATGCTGCGCAATCGTTTTTCCAACTCGACTCAGCCTTTAAAAAACTCTATGTCGTGTCTGCAGGAGCCCAACACGACCAGGCAATTCAAAATACAGGTAACCGAAAAAGTGACGGCACCATCATGGCGCTGGATTTGCCAACGGGCACCTGGGAAAAACTGGGAACAACAGACTCAACAGAGTTCGTGACCCTCGCCGTAACTCCATGGGGGATGTATGTCAACCATACCTCAATTATAGACCTCAAAGCCAATAAGAAATATATCTTCTCTAAAGAACTGAAAAGAGATTGGGAAACCCATGTTTTGCGTTCTACAGGAAACCATGAACTGGACATTGTATTCGCAATTGATTCCACCATCTATTTTGGCGATTACGATGCCAGACTGGATTCGATACAAGTGAGGAGGCAAGATCTCATTGAATTGGATGACAGCTTCTACATTCTGAATAAAAAGGAAAAATCAGGTTGTGAGATGATGTGGATAGGAGCAATTGCGATGATGGTCATCTCTCCCTTAATTGCGCATTTTGTGGTCAGAAACAAGAAAAAGAAATCAGAAAGTCCTTTTATACCAGCCCTCAATCATGAAAAACAAGCAAACTTCAGGCAGGCTGAAACACCCTTGTTCCGCTCAACTATACAGGCCAACATATTGGATGATCAGGAAGTTTTGTTGATTAAATTCATACTTGATCAATCCCTGAAATCTGAACTCACTTCTATCGAACAGATTAACCAGCTGCTTGGATTGTCTAACCGTTCAGGTGAAGTCCAAAAAAGGACCCGAAGTATCCTCATCACCGGCATTAACGAAAAACTGCAAATCGCCCTGGGAAGTATGGAACCAATCATTGAAAAAAAGCGGTCTGAATTTGATAAACGCAGTTATGAGTATTTCATCGTGCCCAATTATTTCAACTTTGTCAATGAAATTTTAAACAACGTTAAAAGAGAAGACAGCTGATATTTCAGTACCTTAAGCCATCTGTTTAACATTCATAAAATTAGATATGTCGCAGCCTGGCATCAAGGAACCTCCCATTTCTCTCAGCGGTAAACTCCGTTTTCTTGGTCCGGGTTTCATCCTCTCCGCCTCCATCGTAGGCTCTGGTGAATTGATTGCCACTACAGTACTGGGAGCAAAGGGGGGCTTCATCACTTTCTGGGTGATCCTCGTGAGCTGCCTGGTTAAAGTGGCTATCCAGTTGGAATTCGGCAAACATGCTATCCTGACCGGCATGACGCCCATGGAAGGTTTCAACAAATTGGGGGGTATCAGGTTGGGCAAAGGCAATTGGGCCATTGGCACAGCTTTCCTGCTGACCCTCATCAAAATTTTGCAGGTGGGCGGAATGTTGGGCGGTGCAGCGATTGCCCTTTCTTTGTTGATTCCAGACGGACCGGTTTGGCTGTGGACAGTGCTGTTGGGCCTGACGACCAGTCTCCTTATATACAAAAACTATTACAAGCTTGTTGAAAAAGTATCAATGGTGATGGTAGTGAGCTTTACTCTTTTCACGCTCATAGCTTTGGTGACCCTGGCACCCACAACCATGGGATTCTCTTGGCGGGATGTGGCGAGCGGACTAACCTTCCAACTTCCGAAAGAATTGATTTTTGTGGCCATCGGGGCATTTGGCATCACCGGTGTGGCCAGCGATGAAATCATTGCTTACAACTATTGGTGTTTGGAAAAAGGCTATGCTGCGTACACCGGAAAAAATGATGGCACCGATGATTGGAAAAGACGGGCCAAAGGATGGATTGGGGTCATGCAACTCGATGCCTTGGTAGCCATGCTGATTTATACATTGGTAACTGCTGCTTTCTATCTGCTTGGTGCATCTGTTTTACACGGTTATAATAAAATTCCCGAAGGAAATGAGGTCATTAATACCCTTTCAAGAATTTATACCCAATCATTAGGGCCAGGTGTACGCACCAGTTACCTGCTCGGCGCCTTTTTTGTTTTGTACTCATCCGTGTTTGCAACACTAGCATACTGGACACGCCTGTTCATGGACATTTCAGGCCAATTCGGCTGGGTGAACCCTACTAATGAACAGCTGCGTAAAAGAGGCGTGGCCATACTAGCTTGGGTCATTCCGGTTTTATGGATGCTGGCTTTTCTATTCATGCAACTCCCCACTTTCATGGTGATGATTGGCGGTGTGGTGGGTTCTGTTTTGTTGATTGTAGTGGTGATTGCCGGCATTGTTTTTCGGAAAACCAACAAAACCTTCGGACTACCCTCCGGCATCCTGCCAGAGTTGATATTCTGGCTCAGTGTAATCTCCATCGGATCGGTCGGTCTCTATGGAATGTTGAAATTTTTTTAGTCAATTGACATGGATAATTAACGATGCAAAAAAGTCCAAAAGATAAATGGCTCTATGTAGTTATTGGTGGCTATGCAAAAACGATAGAGTCGGATAGTGAATAATTAGGATATTTATGTTTGGGTTATTGCGGATTGGAGGAGTTTTTTAGAATAGAATTAGTTTGTTTTGCTTCAATACATAACAAGTTTATATATCAATACAATTCAATAGTTAAAAAGAATACAATTATTAACAGCGATGAATAAATTATTAAATAAATTGAATAGCAAAATGATTTTTTCGAGCTATTCTGATAGTCTGGTATATTTTGTTGAAGACCTAGATAGTATCAGTGAAGACGATTTTATAAAATTAGGACATTATGCTGTATCTGATGGTATAACCATGATTGATTTTAAGGATAATACGCAAGATGATATTTCAAATATGTATGGCGTAAAGAGCTGGTCACCTCGAGAATTTTCAAATCTTGCAGATTTTTATTCTGAAATAAATTTTTATGATGATAAAGTAAATGAAGAACAAATAATTAGTTTTTTTGATGTTTTTTTAGACAGGGATATTTATGATAATCCAAGAATTTTTATTGATTCCAATGGTGTGACCATAAAGTGTGAGAATTGTTTTCCTGGGTATAAAGGTTTGATTGACGGTATCGAGTATGAGGTAGTTGATGATTTTCTTATCTATGAGCGTATAGCTAAAATGATGTCAGGTGTTGGGGATATTGATTTAAGAAAATTATGTACAACATTGGTAACAGATATGAGTTATTTATTTTCGGAATCAGAATTCAATCAATCAATTGAAAGTTGGGATGTGAGTAATGTCTTAGACATGTCGGGGATGTTCAAAAACTCTAAATTCAATCAGCCAATTGAAAATTGGGATGTGAGTAAAGTTATCAATATGGAAGGCATGTTTGCAGGTTCAGCATTCAATCAACCAATTGGGAAATGGGATGTAAGTAATGTTATCGATATGAGTTACATGTTTTTGGAATCTAAATTTAAGCAGTCAATCGAAAATTGGAAGATCAATAAAAGTGTAGATATTGATTCTATGTTTTAAAGTCATTTTTGAGTTCATAGATTTAACAAAACACTTTAGGATAAAGAGATAGTAATTTATTTAAGTTAGTTTCATTGCTCAATATGCAAATCGGTTTCGAAAATTACTGAAAAGATCATTGATGTATTTTTATCCTTTTTTAAAATTCGTAATATGGTCCATTGCTCATCATATTATTAACATTAAAAATATTTTCAAATAATACAGCCATCATTTTTTAATATGTCGTAATTAATTTTCCAGTTTTACAAGGATTTCGTGCTTCTTCCTCCATCCAATTAATTATTCTACCTGATTTAAAATAACTTTTGAAGTAATTGAAATAGAAAGATACCAATCCCATTTTTCTAAATTGTTCCCAGTGAACTTTCTCGTGATTTAATATTGAACAGGGAATATTGGGTTCATTTTTAAATTGATCTTCAATAAAAATACCAAAAGGGGGAATTGTTATTGCCATTTGCCTGCCTGGAATATTAAGAGGGATATAAAAAATTCTTATTTCATTAAGTATAGTAAGTGTAATCAATGTCAGCAGCACAAAATATGCTGGGATGATTTTTTTAGGATGTATTTTATAAATGGATTTCATATAAATTTCAATTCCCTACTACGAATGTAAACAGACTACCTTTATCCTACTGGTCACAAGGGAATGTTCAGATTTTATTATTTACCTTTCAATACAATATTTAATCCTCAGATTATTAAGTTGATGCTTTGTTAGAACGGTAAATCGTCTTGCTCTTCGTCTAACAGATTACTTCTGAACAATTTGGAATAGTCATCACCCAATAGTTGTTTGCTCCTTTCTTTTTCCGCCTCTTCATAATGGGTTTTAACCTGTTGAACAAATGCTTCATCTGCAGCAAGTTCTGGAGGAAGAAAATTTAGTAAACCGACAGAGTAAGGTGCCAATTCAAGTAGAAAGCGTTTATCGCCTCGAATAGCTGGATTAGCCAATTCTAGGTATTTCTCTGGTCCGTAGTTTAATTCATTTAGGAAAACATGGCGCAAAATTTCCTTATCGTCAATCACTCCAAGATGAAACAACGCATCTGGCCATTCTTTGTAACAAAGCATTATAATGTCTTTATCCTTTTGCAAATCAGATGGCAAATAGCTATAGAGGTACCCCGGCTCTTTCAATTCATTGAGGAGATCGAGTACAAAAATTCTATCATTATACAATGAGTTGGATAGAAGTGTAAAGGCAAGTTTATTTGACTGTACAGCAAGACTGGCCAGGTTTTTATCGTTTCGATAGAATTCTTTCAGCACCTTCCATGCATTTGGATTTTTTTCCAACAAAGAAACGACATCATCATGATTGTCGGGATGCAGGGATGGATAGCACTCCACATATTCTTCTTTCGTGTTAAACATTTGGGGTATGCAATCCCTTTGGGACACATAAGGGAAATTATCTTCCCATGTTAAGTGACTTGAATACTTTATCAGCGTAAGCCCGTGGTCATCGAAAACATGACGCTCCCAAATTGGCTCGCCAGAGCTTCGCGAAAGAATCTGGCCGTTTGCTCCGAGATCGAGATCATGACAAGGACCCAGCAGGAAGGTTCCATCCGCCTGATAAAGTGAATAAATCTGGTTCATGTATGAACTCACGATGATGAGCCCGTTACGATCAAATGTCACTTGTTTAATACCAGTATAAAGTGTCGGAAGTTTAAAGAGTAAGGGGTTGGTTGATAGCAAATCGTCTTCGTTGAGAGCTTCCAGTAAGGGATGTTGTGTATCGGGCGAAGTGGAGAACACATATAAAAAATCAGGAACATTCCAATCTAGCAAATCTTCTATAGTTTCCTGATCTAAGGTTTCTATGGTTTCTATAGAAGAATTGCCGAATTGGCTTTCCAATTTATCTGCCAAGGATTCAGACAATCCAAATGTGTCATTCACCATCTGGACAAGGTAGAGGCGTAAGTGAATGAGTTGTGGAGTAAATCTATGAATTGGAAAGTTGATCATATGATTGCTTTGAATTTATTCTGTATCTGTAAGTTATTGTAAAAAAGAGGAACCTACAATCATTAGAATAAAGTTAATTTGGTTCACACTGAATTGCATTGGGGAATATATCTTTATTTTGGCTAAACTCTTTTTTATCTACAATGACTGAATGAATATGTTCAAATTTTGTAAAACTGAGATCATTTTTTTCGACCAATTAAATAATATACCAAGCTTTCTCTTAAACACAAGAATATCATGATTTTTACTCAAATTTTCAGATACATATGGATAAATTGTACTCTTAATTCTGATGAATAATTGTAATTGTAAATTGAAAACTTTTACCAGCACTATCAAGAAAATTTAATTCTGCCTATAAAAAGCCTCTGCGAGAATAGAGCCTTTACCATCAAGTGAGATTTGACGAATCCTACTATAAATGTGTATAGAATTAGATACCCCGGTAGATGCGTCAGTGTTTCAGTAAAGTTTTCTGCAATTATTTGATATTTTTTTAGAAGTTAGATGTATTTATGTTGAGGTTTTCTGGTTCAATTCTATCATAAGTTTTCTAAAATCATCAGATTGATCTACTAAATACACATTCATATCTACTTTATTTTCCGACAACCAATTCTTTATTGAACTAATCATATGTTTAGCACTTGCTAAATCGGCTAAATATTGAGCATTTTGCCCGGGCTGCACTGGTTGTATTAGCTCCAATGCAGGAATCAAAATAAGAGAAACAGAATTTATGTGGTGTTCATGTAGTAGATCAAAACACCTATTAATTAATAAATCCATTTCGTCTAGACTATCTAGCCTTTGTTTATCCTCTGGATTTGGAAAAATGTATATATATTTTAAATGACCGTGATTTTCATTTGAAATTTTCCAGAGCGTATCAAAAGCTAATATCCAAGGTTTATTTTCAGACGCGGAGATGACTTCTGAACGCGTTAAATTGGTTGGATGTATTAACTCCAATTTAATATTCCTTTCTTCAATTTCAAACCGCCAAATACCATTTCGTCCTACAAAACCATCACACATCCAAACTGCTATAGCTTCAGAATTTAATGGTGCTGTATCCATAATATTTCCTTTAATCGCCTTTATACTCATATTGTTTTTATTTGTATTAAAAGTAACCAATTTTATTAATCGAAAAGATAAGTCAACAGGCGTTTTTTGTGACTAGATAAACGCATTAAAAGAATTTTAATCAACCAATGATTTGATAAACAAATTAGATGTGTAGAACATTATTTTTCTCTGGTAATTCTGAAACCGCTATGAAATTACAGATCTATACAACCATCATCACCTAAAGAGCTTTTGCAATAATTAAATCAAAATTAAAACATAAAAATCCTTATGAAATAGTATAAATTAAGAGTGAATCTTTAATGGACAAAACACATTTAAATGAGCTTTTTGAAACCGATTTATTCCAAGATGTCAAAGAACAAAATCTTATTCAATTGAAAATCAATTTAAATTAACCAGACACTAGTAAAATCGTTCATTGAATTAATATCTCGACAAATTCTAATCATGATACATCTATCCGATCCACGCATTCCTGAACACACAAAATCTCTTTTTCAATATTGAAAGCTGTCAAATATCCCATGCCTTCATATCCGCGAAAAACACAGCCTGTGTCTAAATTGATAATTTTATCTTCTTTTATCCTCTCCAACTGACTAATCGTTGCTGTAATGGTTTGGGGTGTATGACCATGAATCAAAATTCTTTCCCCTATTTTATCATGATCGACAATAGTATCCCTTGTCCATAACATGGAATATTTATCCTCAAATATGTTTTCATTTTTGAAATTCAATCCTGCATGAACAAAAATCTGTCTTTTATCAATGATTTTATAATGCAATAGGGTCTTGAAGAAATATTGATGAACCTCTGAAAGTTCTTGATATGATTTTGCATTAAAACTTTTCAGTGTTTCAAAGCCACCACAGTTTTTAAACCAATGTACAAACATATCATCGTCGTGTTCACTTTCCATGAACAACTCTTCATGGTTGCCTAATAAACAAGTTACATCATAATTTTTGGCATACAAATCCATAATAATCTCTAGAACTCCCTTTGAATCTGGTCCGCGATCAATATAATCCCCCAAGAAAATAATCTTATCGCCTATATTCAGTTTAATTTTACTTTCGAGAAGATTACTCAGCGTTGCTGAACAACCATGAATATCTCCTATACAATATGTACTCATATTAGCTATCTCACTTGATTACGGATGTTGTTATAAAATAAGCCGGACCATCCTTGGAAATTTTCTCGGATATTTGTTTCGAATCAACCTCTAATATTTTACCCCCCGGAAGTACAATCATCATGGTCATCTCATCTTTAGAATCAAAAACAACTTCACTCCAGTTTTTATTTGAATAATTAATCACCGCATTGTTGCGTTGAAAAAGCAGGAAAAACTGTAAATTTTCTTGATCAATCTTTAAATCTTTTTGAAAATCAAACTGCACTGATTTTTTAATTCCATTATCTATTTTCATGAGGATATCTACATTCCATACCCCCATCCTGGAAATCCTAAATGAATTCAATAAATCTGCTTGTTTCTGAAACATTATTTTATCTTCTTCCATTTTTACATATAATGCTGCAGATTCGGCATCACGAGTATTCATATCACCAATAACCTTTCTTGTGCCTGATTTAACTGGTGTTGCATAACAGGTAAAGGTTCTAAGTATCTTTTTGTCATCTTCAGTTTGCCATTCTAAACTAAATATCAATGTATATTCTTCACCCTTTTGAGCAGCAGGTACAACCTTTACCTTATCCCAGTTAATTCGCATTGCATCTAAAAATACTTGATCAATATCCGCCTTTTTAATCCTCCACTCAATTTTTTTATACGGCTTTAAGTATTCTGCGTATTCTAAATTGGTTGCAAATTCAAAATAAGCAAATTCATCCTGATCTGCACTGTTATTGCCATTCAAATTGGTTAATCCGTCGTATTTTTTCTTGTTATTAACTGTTTTAAAAGAATCTGTTACCTGCCACTGATTGTCGCCTTCAAAATAATACAGCTGATAACCGGATGGATTTTGATAAGAAGCTAACTGTACCTGAGCAGATTTACCTTTTTGAAATCCAAGTTTTCTGTTATCCTGAAATGCCCTGATCTCAAGCATACCGGCAGATTTCAGATAGTTTTTTCCATCCAAATCCATGGGAATACCTGCTGCATAAATGGATTGTGCATCATGGAATTCCCTGAACTTCAATTCAACTTTACCATTAACTGGCTTACCTGAACTATCTGCAAGACTTCCAGCTTCAATGGCTATAAATGTTCCCGTTTCAGTATTAATCACAATCCCGCTGTCTGCATTGAATTGAAAAATTTGAAAGGGTATATCGCTGGCAGCTACCGGAGGTTTGATTCTATTTTTATTCGACTGAATCGTTGACTTGCACGAAATAAATGTGATTAAAAGGATTGTCACCACATAGTGTGCTGAAATAATCATTACGGAATATTTTTTCATACTGAATTTTATAAACCCTATTTAATGGTTGTTTCCAATGAATAACAATAGAGCTGACCATCAAAACAATTGATGAGCAGATCTAACTTGCCATCTACATCTACATCTCTTATAACTGGCGGCATTTCTCCTATGTCAGGTAATGCATATTTAGCAAGAGTTGTTTTTCTAT
>JBDLTO010000211.1:0-8304 GCA_039805815.1 Bacteroidota bacterium
AGTTCAAAAGCTTATGCCATTCCGGAAAGAGATACTACAGATTTTTACGGAAAACCTGACCAGCGTTTTTTGCTCGACGAATATGTCCGCTTCCCAAATATGGAAGAAGTCATAACTGAAATAATTCCAGAATTAAGGATAAAAAAAGAAGACGGAAACCCCGTTTTACAAGTCCTGAATATCCCTTTTAAAACTTTTTTTAGCGAGCAGGCTCTAATCCTTGTTGATGGTGTTCCCGTTTCAAACGCCAGGGAAATATTAGATACAGACCCTTTAAGGATTCGTAGCATTGACCTGATAACCAGGCGCTATATGATTGGTGTCACTGAGTTTCCGGGAATAGTTCACTTCAAATCTTACAAGCGCGATTTAGCCGGACTTTCACCTGAAGCCAACAGTCTTACCTCCGCGTTCAATGGATTACAGGAGTCAGCAAGTCTGCAAGCGCCTATTCTGACAGATTCAAAAATGCCTGATTTGCGCAATTTACTGCTCTATGAACAAAATATTGTGGCAGACGAAACCGGTAATGCACTCATCAAGTTCAATACTTCTGATGCACAAGGCACTTATACAATCAAGGTTCGGGCTATGACCCCTTCGAAACAGACAGTCCTCAAGCAATTGAGTTTCAAAGTCAAGTAGATGAAGTAATTTCAACCACAAACATTTAAAAAGACAAACAAACAAGAGTTGCCATTAGATCTTGTCTGTTTACTTATCTTTGTTCCCATGAAATTGTATAACCTGTTCATTAAATTCCGTCTCCAAATTGGCATCATCACCCTTGCCTTGGCCATCCTGGTTAACGTAACCTCCGGATTCTGGCCAGCATCAGCGCTTTATATCATATCCGTACTAAGCATATTCACCCACTTTTTTATTGGTCCACTTAGACTCATTCAGGAATACCTCGAAGAAGGTGATTTTGAGGGGGCAGAAAAAATCCTGAATGGCATCAAGTACCCTGCCCTGCTCTATAAACCAATCCGGTCTGTCTATTATACATTGAAAGGTAACATTGCAATGACCCAGCAGGACTTCGATTCGGCAGAAAAACACATGAAAAAAAGTTTGGACCTCGGTCTTCCTATGAAGGAAGCTGAAGGTGCCAATAAGCTTCAACTTGGCATGATGGCCATGCAGCGTGGCAATATGAAAGAAGGTGAAAGCCTGATCAGGTCTGCCATTCGTGCTGGCATTCCAGATAAGGAAAGCTCTGCTATGGCTTACCTTCAGATGTGTCAGATTATGATGCAAAAAAGGGAATTCAGGGCGGCTAAAGACTTTTTCAAGAAAGCAAAAGCAAAGAAACCATCAACTGAACAAGTTGTTGATCAGATAAAACAAATAGAAAAATACATATCCAGGATGCCCGGATAAAGGGTTTAAAAGGGTTTCATCAGGTTGGTAAAATGCTGAAGTACTTCTAGGAGCCGAATATTTCCACTACCTTCTTCTTTCGAAACTCAAATATATTGTCAAGCTGCTTTTTGATGAACAGGGAAACTGCAATGTCCCCGAGAAATCCCATTGGCGCCTTGTAGTGAACAATATCGGTCATCTGCACCCCACCTTCAACCTCTTCAAAATGATGTTGGTGATGCCAAAGGGCATACGGACCAAACCGCTGTTCATCAACGAAAAACTTCCCTGGAACCACATGGGTTATCTCAGTCATCCAGAACATAGGTATTCCAAACAATGGTTTCACCTTATAAGTTATAACCTGACCGGGATACATGCCATCACCATACAATTCATTGGTGAATTTCAGGTTTAGGTATTCCGGTGTCATCACTGCCAGGTTTTTGGGATGAGAAAAAAAATCCCAGGCTTCTTCGAGGGAAACCGGTAAAAACTGACTTTGCTTCAAACTATATACTGCCATATCATTACAACAACAGTATTATTCCCTTTGTTGAGTGTCTGTCTGCCAATTTGTTTCCGAGCTAAGGAAATAAGCTATCTGTAAATTGCTAAATTTGCATAAGGATGATAAAAATAGCTGTCAACAATTGCATTACTGTTGTTTTACTTGGAGTAGTCTTAAGCATAATGGCTTCCGGTTGCGGACAGCAAGTGGCACCTACTGGTGGTCCAAGAGACAGCATCCCTCCCAAACTTATTACATCCATTCCTGAATACAAGTCAGTCGAATTCAAAGGCAATAAAATAACATTGCTTTTTGATGAATACGTAACACTGGAAAATCCTTTTGAAAAGCTCATCTATTCTCCAACGCCCAAAAACAACCCGATTGCTGAGAGTAAGCTGAAGTCAGTGACAATTAAAATAAAAGACACGCTGGAGGAAAATACAACTTACAGAATTGATTTCGGAAATGCACTAAAAGACATCAATGAAAACAATGCACTTCAAGATTTTTCTTTCACATTTTCAACAGGTAAATTTATCGATTCTGGATACCTAACAGGAAAAGTTTTCATGGCAGCTGATGGCAAAACCGATAGTACACTTATCGTAATGCTACACAGAAACTTTGATGACTCAGCTGTTGCAAAGGAAAAACCAAGGTATTACGCCCCTCTCAAAGGAGATGGAAGTTTTTACTTCGGAAACCTAAAGCCGGGTAAATACAATGTTTTTGCCCTCAAAGATGCTGATGGGGGAAAGAAATACGATCAGGCCTCCGAGCTTATTGCCTTTCACAATTCACCGCTTGAGATCGGAAAAGACACTTCACTAATCCTTTATGCTTTTGAAGAGGAAGACCTTAAGCCTAAATCTAAAAACAGCCCTTCACTTCCCAAAACACCTACCAAAAAAAGAAATCCTGAAGACACCAGGCTCAGACTCGCAAATAACCTCGAAGGGGGTAGGCAGGATCTCCTTAATCCACTCATTCTTAAATCAGAATTTCCCTTAAAGGACCTCGATACATCCAAAATTTACCTTACAGACAAAGAATATAACCGACTCGATGGTTTTAGCCTTGAAACAGACTCTACCGGGAAAAACCTGATAATCAGATATGAATGGAAAGAAAACACAGGTTACGCCTTGATTCAGCAAAAAGGATTCGCAAGTGATTCCATAGGGAACACTTTTAGCAGAACAGATAGCCTGAGGTTTGGTACAAAAAAGATTATGGATTACGGAAGCATGGATATCCGAATTGAAAATCTGGATACAACACAACACCCCATCCTGTTCTTACAGAAAGACAATGTTGTAGCTTACAGGCAGCCATTAACATCGAATCGTTTTACAATAAAACTTTTCCCTCCGGGAGAATATGAGATCAGGGTGCTGATGGATACCAATAATAATGGAAAATGGGATACCGGAAATTACTGGAAAAAAATACAGCCTGAAAGGGTAGTATCCCGAAAACAACGCCTGCAAATCAGGGCAAACTGGGATAACGAACTCAAACTGGATATGAAAGCTTTTTAATCAACAGCATGAACCTCTCATCACACCTTTTGGAATCTGCTGTAAAAGAATTTGCTCAGCTTCCGGGAATAGGCAAGAAAACTGCCCTCAGATTGGTCCTTCACCTGCTCAAACAGGAAGAAGTCACCGTTGTGCAGTTCAGTGAAACTATCACAAGGATGCGTAGGGAAATAAAGTTTTGCAAAAACTGTCACAATATTGCCGACCAGGACCTCTGCGCAATATGCAACAATCCATCCAGAAAAAAAGAGACCATTTGTGTGGTGGAAAACATAAGAGATGTTATTGCGATTGAATCCACAGAGCAGTACAGTGGCTTGTATCATGTCCTTGGAGGAGTAATTTCTCCCCTTGATGGTATCGGTCCGGAACAGTTGACACTTGAAACACTTTCCGGCAGAGCAACCAACGGCGACACAAAGGAAATTGTATTTGCACTGAGTCCAACCATTCAGGGTGATACAACCATATACTATATCCGAAAAAAACTCAACAACCCCCAACTCAGGTTTACAACAATTGCCCGTGGCATTTCATTTGGTGGTGAACTCGAATATGCTGATGAAATGACCCTTGCAAAAAGTATCAGGAACAGGCTGCCAGTAGACAGCTACCTGCAATAAAATGACCAGCGCGATTCAGGTTTCGGGCTGATTGCGGCTTCCCCAAATTATCATTACCTTTGCAGCCTGTTTATGAAGGACATCTACACATTATTGAAAGAAAAAATACTCGTTATTGATGGTGCTATGGGTACCATGATACAACGGTATAAATTGAATGAAGCAGATTACAGAGGACAAAGGTTTGCAGATTGGCCTTCAGATCTCAAAGGCAATAACGACCTGCTTTGTCTGACACGCCCTGATATCATAACAGATATACACCTGGAGTACCTGGAAGCCGGCGCTGATATCATAGAAACCAATACTTTCAATGCGCAAAAGATATCCCTGGCCGACTACAACATGAGCCACCTTGCAGCTGAAATCAATACTGCAGCTGTTGATTGTGCCCGCAAAGCGGTAAGCCGATTTCTGGAAAAACACCCAGAAAGACATCTTGCGGGCGGTCCATTTGTGGCAGGTGCAATTGGCCCGATGAATAAAACGCTTTCCCTCTCCCCCGATGTCAATAACCCTGGATTCAGATCAACGCATTTCGATGAAGTAGCAGAAGCTTATTATGAACAGGTGAAAGCACTTGCCGAAGCCGGAGCAGACCTTTTGCTGATAGAAACCATATTTGATACTTTGAATGCGAAGGCAGCCATTTTTGCAATAAAAAAATATTTCCGCGACCATGAAATCCCGGAACTGCCACTCATGATCAGTGGAACGATCACAGATGCGTCTGGTAGAACTTTAAGTGGACAAACACTTGAAGCATTTTACACAAGTGTTGAACATGCCAATCCACTAAGTATTGGACTGAATTGCGCCCTGGGTGCATACCAAATGAGGTCTCATATTGAAGAACTCTCACAAATTGCTTCTTGCTATACCTCAGCATATCCCAACGCCGGTCTACCAAATGCCATGGGTGAGTACGATGAAGAACCTGCAGAAACAGCGCATTTCATCGAGGAATGGGCTGAAAATGGATTTGTAAACATCGTAGGTGGCTGCTGTGGCACAACTCCGGATCACATCAAACACATTGCCGAAAAAGTAAGTAAACTTCAGCCCAGGCCTCAACCCATAGTTGATAAAGCTTAGGAATAAAAAAACAATGGCAGAACAAATACACATCAAACCCTATATGCGGCTGGCCGGACTGGAACCGCTTGTTATTCGTCCGGAAACAAACTTTGTGAACGTTGGCGAACGAACCAATGTAACAGGGTCCAGGAAGTTCGCAAGACTGATCAGGGAAGAAAAATATGAAGAGGCACTGGGTATTGCAAGGCAACAGGTTGAAAGCGGAGCACAGATCCTGGATATAAACATGGATGATGCCTTGCTGGACGGACAAAAAGAAATGGTGACCTTTCTGAATCTCCTGCAAAGTGAACCTGATATCGCCCGGATACCCGTCATGATTGACTCATCCAAGTTCTCTATCATCGAAGCAGGCTTAAAATGTGTACAGGGTAAATGCATAGTCAATTCAATCTCCCTGAAAGAAGGTGAAGAAAAATTCAGAGAACAAGCCATCATTTGCAGAAGTTTTGGTGCAGCAGTGATTGTTATGGCTTTTGATGAAAATGGCCAGGCTGATACCCTTGAAAAAAGAATATCCATTGCTGATAGGGCATTTGCCATCCTGACCGAACAGATAGGCTTCCCTGCATCAGATATTATTTTTGACCTGAATGTTTTTGCGGTGGCCACCGGGTTGGAAGAACACAACAACTACGGCGTTGACTTCATAGAAGCAACACGTATCATCAAATCAAAATACCCACAGGTAAAAATTTCAGGAGGGGTAAGCAACCTTTCATTCTCTTTCAGAGGCAATGACCATGTGCGGGAAGCCATGCATTCCGTTTTCCTTTATCATGCTATTCGTGCAGGCATGGATATGGGCATTGTAAATGCAGGACAGCTAGTGGTTTATGACCAAATTGACCCTGAACTCAAAACACTTTGTGAGGATGTCATCCTAAACAAAAACAATGATGACAACAGTGCTACTGAAAAATTGATTGTTTTTGCAGAAACAGTTAAACACAAGGGACAAACAACTGAGGAAAAAAGCGAACAGGAATGGCGCAAGGAGACTGTGGAGGAACGCTTGAAATATGCCCTAATCAATGGCATCACCGAATTCATTGAAGCAGATACGGAAGAAGCCAGGTTAAAATACCCAAGACCACTTGAAGTGATTGAAGGTCCGCTTATGGACGGTATGAACGTTGTGGGAGATCTGTTTGGAGTTGGCAAAATGTTCCTACCCCAGGTAGTAAAAAGTGCCCGGGTAATGAAGAAAAGCGTTGCTGTTCTTACCCCGTACATTGAGGCAGAAAAACAAAATACATCTTCAGCAGGAAAAATATTACTCGCAACCGTAAAAGGCGATGTGCATGATATTGGAAAAAATATTGTGGGCGTGGTGCTGGGTTGCAATGGCTATGAAATCATTGACTTGGGTGTAATGGTGTCGGCAGATAGGATTTTAGATGAAGCCCAAAAACATCAGGCAGATATCATTGGCTTAAGCGGACTCATTACCCCATCACTTGATGAGATGGTTCATGTTGCCCATGAAATGAAAAGAAGAAATATGCACCAACCCCTGCTGATAGGCGGTGCAACTACTTCACGCATGCACACAGCCCTCAAAATTGCACCTGCTTATGCTAAAGGTGTAGTGCATGTGCTTGATGCTTCAAGAAGTGTTTCTGTTGCAGGCTCACTGCTTAACAAAAACAAGGAAGCGTTTCTGGCTGATATCGACACTGAATACGACAGGCTTCGGATTGAATTTGCAAATAAGAAGAGCAACAGGGAGTTAATCAGTTACACGGATGCTTTAGCCAATAAATTCAGGGCAGACTGGCCGAATACCACATTCATTGAGCCGTCATTTACAGGAAAAAAAGTAATAAGCGATATCAGTATTGCATCACTTATTCCCTATATCGATTGGACACCCTTCTTCATTGCATGGGAATTACATGGAAAATATCCCGGTATTTTAACTGATGAAAAAGTGGGTGAAGCTGCTTCCAAACTTTTCCAGGATGCACAAAAGATGCTGCAACAAATTGTTGATGAAAACTGGCTTAAACCAGCAGCAGCTGTCGGATTTTGGCCCGCCAACAGCAATGACAGAGATACGGTCACGCTGCTTGATACCTTAAATAACCAAGAAATAAACCTGGAATTCCTCAGGCAGCAAGCCAAAAAAGCTTCAGGTCAACCAAACCTTTCATTAGCCGATTTCATTGCCCCCACCTCCTCAGATCAACAGGATCATATCGGTGCCTTTGCAGTAACTATTCATGGAATCGAGGATCATATCAGGCGTTTTGAAAGTCAGCATGACGACTACAATAAAATATTACTCCAGGCACTTACAGACAGGCTGGCTGAAGCCCTGGCGGAATACCTGCATCAAAAGGTCAGGACTGAATATTGGGGATATATCAGCGAGGAAAACCTCAGTAATGAGGAGTTGATTCGGGAAGATTACGCTGGCATCAGACCTGCTCCCGGATACCCTGCCTGTCCGGACCACACCGAAAAAAAGAAACTTTTCTCACTACTTGACGCAGAAAATAGCATAGGCATAACCCTGACATCATCTCTTGCGATGTATCCTGCCTCATCAGTATGCGGATGGTATTTTTCACATCCTGATTCAAAATATTTCGGGATTGGAAAACTCAATCAAGATCAGTTGGCAGACTATGCAGAAAGGAAGAAGATGAGTTTGGAAGAGGCCACAAATTGGCTACGACCTCAGCTCGATAGTTAAGCCAGAAATACAACATTTAAAATTTATGCGCATCATTTCATACAATGTAAACGGGATCAGAGCCGCTATAAAGAAAGGTTTTATAGAATGGTTAGAAACAGATCCTGCTGATGTGATATGCCTTCAGGAAACCAAAGCAGTAAAAGAAGATATAGATACAGCAGCAATCAATGCACTTGGATACCATGATTATTGGTACAGCGCAAGCAGTAAAAAAGGATATAGCGGTGTAGCCGTATTCACAAAAATCAAACCTGATAGGGTTGAAAATGGAAACGGACATGCGCAAAGTGATGATGAAGGACGTGTCATTCAACTCCATTTCGGTAAGTTACTGCTGATTAATGCCTATTTCCCATCTGGCACATCTGGGGAGGAAAGACAGGCATTTAAGATGGTTTGGCTGCATGAAATGCTGCCTTATCTCAATAAAATAAAAAATAACCATGAAGGCATTATCTT
>JBDLTO010000212.1:0-6083 GCA_039805815.1 Bacteroidota bacterium
CGTTTGGATCAGAAGAGAATGGTGGAATTGGATTTGGTATTGATAATAACCTTGAAATGAAAGTTCGTTCCAAAACGGATACCAGTGAAGATGCAGAATTCAAAAAGGTAAAATTGATTGATGGATTTGGCGTTTCAGGGGGGTACAACATGTTGGCTGACAGCTTCAAATTATCAACATTCAATTTTTACGCCAGAAGCAGTTTCCTGGAAATAATCAACGTTACCGCCAACGCCACCATGGACCCTTACAAAAGCAATCCGAGAACTGGATACAGGATGAACCAATATATCTGGAGTGGTGGTAAGCCTGATTTGTTGTCATCTCTCGTCAGTGGCAGTGTCAATATCTCAACCAGTTTGCAGAGTAAAAAGAAAAAAGACGGAGGTAAACAAACTGAAAAGAAAGATGAGGCATTTGAAGATAACCTGACGCAGGAGCAAATGAATGCACAGTTGGATTATATTCGCAGAAACCCAGCAGAATTCACTGATTTCAGCATTCCCTGGACAATGAGTTTTTCCTATTCTCTCAGTTTTGCCAAACTTCCACAACCTGACTATACTTTCAAAAATGAATTTACCTCCAATTTTAACTTCAATGGAGATTTTAGCCTAACTCCAAAATGGAAAATAGGCGCCAATGGTTATTTTGATGTAGAGACAGGCAAACTGCAATCGCTAACAACCTTTGTTTCACGTGATCTGCATTGCTGGCAAATGTCAATCAATATCACACCTATTGGATTGTATAAATTTTTCAACATTTCCATCAATCCGAAGTCCGGCTTACTCAGAGATCTGAAAATCAACAGAACAAGGTATTTTTATACGCAATAGTTAGTTATGCTCAAGATCTCGCCACATCAGTTTGTAAATATGGTCCTTAAAAACAGAGGCATTTTCAAATCCAGCTGGTGAAACTGGTTCGAGGAACTTCATGGAAGCTTTACCGGGCCAGAAATAAAATTTTTTATCGTGTGGGAGCATCTCTTTAGTACCTCTGATGATGCAAGGGATTATGCTTTTTCCAGTGTCAAAAGAAAGCCTGAAAGCACCATCATGAAATGATTTTAAAGGTTCGGTTGTTTTATTTCTTGTTCCTTCAGGGTATATACACATATGCATGCCGAGCTCCAATACACGTTTCATGTCTAGATAACTTTGCTTCCTACTGCTGTCTTTTGTCCTGTCTAGTAGCACTGAACCCCTTTTGTAAATAATGCCAAATAAAGGTATTCTTGACATTTCAATTTTGGCAATTGTTTTGTTTGGACCAGGAATACCAGGACTGGTTAGTGGCACGTCCATCAGGGAGTTGTGATTGCAAACAACAATGTAGTTTTCCCCCTTTTTAAAATGTTGTCTTCCGGATATACGTAGATGAATACCAGATAAGGGAAAGAAGACTGACATCCACATCCTACAAAGACGGATTACCCATGCTGTTCTGACTGGTTCAGGCAATATCCCTGTTGCCCAAATAGGTATTATAAATACAAGCATTGAGGCAATGAATACCGTTCCTCCCCAAATTGTAAAAAAAGCACCAAGAATCTTTCTTGCCATAATTATTTTGTTATCAGCCAGTCAATGGGTGTTAGTCCGTGCTGCATCAGATAGTGATTAGCTTTAGAAAAATGTCTGCATCCGAAAAACCCTTTATCCGCTGAAAATGGGGAAGGGTGGGGCGCTTTTAATACAAGGTGTTTCTTCTCGTCTATACAGCTTCCTTTTTGCTGGGCAAAGTTACCCCAAAGCAGGAACACCAGATTTTGTTTTTTTTCATTCAACAAGCGAATCACTGCATCAGTGAATTGCTGCCAGCCAATTCCTGCATGACTGTTAGGTTGATTTGCACGTACGGTCAATGTTGCATTTAACAATAAAACACCTTGTTGAGCCCATTGATAAAGATTTCCATTATTTCTTTGTAACTGGATACCCAAATCAGATTCAAGTTCCTTGTATATGTTTAAAAGAGATGGAGGTGGTTTAACGCCGTCTTGCACCGAAAAACTTAGGCCATGTGCCTGACCAGGACCATGGTATGGATCTTGACCGATGATGACAACTTTTACTTTTTCGAAATCAGTTGCATTAAAAGCGTTAAAAATGTCAGACCCCTTTGGATAAACAACCCGATTGCTGTTTTTTTCAGATTTTAATATAGAAACAATATCACTGAAATACGCTTTGTCGAATTCTGGTTGTAGTTTTTTTTTCCACCCAGCTGCAATTTTTACGTCCATATTAATTTTATACTTGGATGCAAGCTAAAAAAAATTATCTTTGCAACCCTTAGTTCTTCCGGTCCCGTAGCTCAGCTGGATAGAGCGGCAGCCTTCTAAGCTGTAGGTCATTGGTTCGAATCCAATCGGGATCACATTTAATTCTGACTATTTTAGGAACTCACGTTTCTCTAAATTCATCACCTGTCAATAGTCACCCGTCTCTTGTAACTTGTCACTCCTCAAAAATTTTATCCACATTTAGGCTAGCTTTTCCACATTTATTGTCATTTTTAAGTAATTTTTGATTCGCTGCTTCAAATTATTTTTTTTCTTTTGTTTGTTAAAAGTATTTTAACAACTTGAACGAAAGTTTTT
Source organism: Bacteroidota bacterium (assembly GCA_039805815.1). Classification (GTDB taxonomy): domain Bacteria; phylum Bacteroidota; class Bacteroidia; order Chitinophagales; family Chitinophagaceae; genus Pollutibacter. The sequence goes on from JBDLTO010000212.1 coordinate 2,609, forward strand.
TAAGAAAAAATCATCACCAAACCGATTGTTTATGACCAAAAAAATGCAATTGTCAGGGTTTGCAAGACTGTTTAGCATCACAGTCTTCCTCACCCTCCTGTCAGGTTTTGCTGTTGCACAGCGAACCATTACAGGAAAAGTAACTGATGCTGAATCTAAGGCGCCATTATCTGGCGTGTCTGTTGTTGTTAGTGGAACCACTAAAGGTACTGCAACGGATGCACAGGGAACCTTCAAAATTGATCTGGGTGCAAACCAGAAAACAATTGTTTTGTCTTTCAATGGGTATGAAAGCAGAACAGTTGCTGTTGGTAATTCATCTGCCATTTCAGTTGAAATGGATGTGGATGTGAAAGCACTTCAGTCTGTTGTTGTAACAGGTTACACATCTCAGCGTAAGAAGGACATCACCGGCGCTGTTGCTGTAGTTTCTGCAAAGGAGTTGACTGCAACACCTGCCGCAAGTGTTACACAAATGCTACAGGGTAAGGCTGCTGGTGTTGTTGTTGGTAATGACAACTCACCTGGCGGTGGCACCATGGTTAGGATTCGCGGATTTGGTACTATTAACAACAACTCACCTTTGTATGTAATTGATGGTGTTCCTACCCAGGGTACACTCAACAACATCAACCCTTATGACATTGAAACCATGCAGGTATTGAAAGATGCATCAGCTGCTTCCATCTATGGTGCTCGTGCTGCAAACGGTGTTGTGATCATTACCACCAAAAAGGGTAAGTCTGGAGATCCTAAAATCACCTTTGATTATTATACTGGTATGCAGGCTCCTGGAAAATTTCTTGATTTGCTCAATGCGGAGGAATTGGGCCAGTACCTTTTCAAGGCAGATGTTGGCGCAGGAAAAACACCATGGGTTGCCTCTCCTTCTGCACAGTATCGTTTTGACCAGAGCGGTCGTATAACGATGGCTGACTATATTTATCCAAATATCTTTGGATCATTGCCTGCTAACTTCACTTATACCAATGATATCACTGATCCTCAACTTGGTGTTACAAAGTATAATATCAATAAGGCTAACAAGGCTGGTACTGATTGGTATGATGCTATTTTTGATCCAGCTCCAATCTCCAACTACCAGATTGGTGCTTCAGGTGGAACCAACAAAGCTAAGTATGCTTTCTCCGGAAACTATTTCAAGCAGGAGGGTATCCTCAGGTTCACAGATTATGAGCGTTTTTCAGTTAGGGCAAATACGGAGTTTACTCAGGGTAAATTTACAGTTGGACAAAACCTGACTGTATCTTATGATGAGAGAGTGGGTATTTCTAATAACAATGAGGGTAACCCGATTTCACTCGCCTACCGTATTCATCCAATCATCCCGATTTTTGATATCACTGGTGGTCCGGCAGCATTGGGTGGAACCAACACTTCGCCATGGCTTGGATTCGGAGGCCCCCGCGGTGTAAACCTTGGAAATGCCACCAATCCGCTTGCTGAACTTTATAGGGCAAAAGATAACAAAACCATCACAACCAATATTTTTGGTAATGCATTCGGTGAATATGCCATCAACAAAAACTTGAAGGCAAGATCAAGTTTTGGATTGGAGTATACTAATGCCAACAGGGCTGAATATTTCATGAGAAATATTGAAGCGTCTGAAGCAAGGAATACCAATACCCTAAATGTATTTAACAACTTCAGTTCTGCTTGGACATGGTATAACACATTAACATACAACAAAACCTTTGCAGAAGATCATGACGTCAATGTTCTTGTAGGTACTGAGGCTGTTTCAACATATGGTTTTGGCTTTCAGGCAAGTCGTTCAAGCTTTGCATTTGATGACATTGATTATCGTTACTTGAATGCAGGTTCTGCATCCGGTTTGAGTAATGGTGGCGCAGGTGCAATTAGAACAAGATTGTTCTCTCAGTTTGCGAAAGTCAACTATGGTTATAAAAACCTGATTCTTGCAGACTTTACCATGCGTCGTGATGGTTCATCACGTTTTTCTGCAGCCAATCGTTATGGTGTATTCCCTGCAGGTTCTGTTGGTATTCGGTTGTCTGAGTTGAAGCCTATAAGCAACATCAGCTGGATAAGCGACCTGAAGGCACGTGCTGGTTGGGGTAAGACCGGTAATCAGTTGATTCCTAACGTGTACAATGCATCTACGCTTTATACAGCTGATCCAGGAAACAACGGTTATGATATCAATGGTACAGGTACCTCAATTGTTGGCGGATTTGACCTTACGCAATTCGGTAACCCCAATGGTAAATGGGAAACATCAACTTCACTCAACGTTGGTTTCGACGCGAGTTTGCTGAATAACAAACTTGAAGTGGTGTTCGACTGGTATACACGTACAACATCAGACATGCTTGCTCAGATAGCTGTAGCAAGAGCTCAAGGTGTAGCTACACTGCCATTTACAAACATTGGAGAAATGCGTAACCGTGGTGTTGACTTGAATATTAACTGGTCAGATAAAGCGTTGAATGGTCAGCTTCGTTATTCTATTGGTTTCAACATCAGCCATTACAGAAATGAGGTGATGAAATTGAATAATGACCCTCTCGCTACCGTATTCGGTTTCTCTACTCGTCTCCCGTCTATTACTGCTACAAGAAGAGGTTATCCAATCGCCAGCTTCTTTGGTTATTATGCTGATGGTATCCTTAACGCGCAGCAGGCTGCAACTGCACCTAAGTTCGGAACATATACCCGTGAAGGAGTGTTTAACTTCCGTGATATCAACAAGGATGGTGTAATTACTGCCGCTGACCGTGATTTTGTAGGAAATCCACATCCTGACTTTACCTATGGTATCAACCTTTCTGCAGGTTACAAGAGCTTCGACCTGGCTGTTTTTGCTCAGGGTGTTCAGGGTAACGAAATCTTCAACTATGTTCGTTACTGGACAGATTTCAACGTATTTCAGGGTAACAGGTCAAAGAGAATGTTGTACGAGTCTTATGGAAATACAACTAATCCAAAACTTCCCCGCCTGAATTCAAGTGACGCATCCTCTCAGCAGGTATCCTCTTACTTCTTGGAAGATGGTTCTTACCTTCGTTTGAGAAATGTTCAATTAACTTATTCTCTTCCAAACAATTGGATGAAGAAAGTTGGAATTTCAGGTGCCCAGATTTACATTCAGGGACAGAATATTCTCACACTCACCAAGTACACCGGTCTTGATCCGGATATCAACCTCCGTACATCAGGAAATGATAACCAGGATATTCACATGGGTATCGATGAGGGAGCATATCCTGTAGCAAAGTCTTATCTCCTTGGAGTTCGCCTTAAATTCTAATTCAAGAAAATCGTAAATCGACTAATATGAAAAAATTAAAATTTCTACTTCTTCCCTTGGTCATGATTATGACCTTTGGTTGCCAGAAATTCTTTGATGTAGCACCTCAGGGTGTTGCCACAGCCGCACAGCTCAAAAGCAAGGCTGGTGTAAACGCGCTACTGATTGGAGCTTATTCAC
>JBDLTO010000213.1:0-6596 GCA_039805815.1 Bacteroidota bacterium
TCATCTTGCAACCGAGCGCAATGAGTCGCGGATCATTGTTGCGGTGCATGGCCTCTTCCAGGATGAACCATGCCCCTTCAATGGCATGGCCGGGGTTGAGTGTTCGGCCATCAATATGGTCGATGATGCTCCCATCCGGCGCCACTTGTTCCATCACACAACGGATATCATGTTTGACAAAGTCGCGCTCAATCTCATTGATCCAATGGTCAATCCAGCCATCACAGCGTTCATCGCCAATGGTGGCCCTCAGCTGCTGTGCGGTGTTCATCATGATCATCGGTACGCCAATACCCTTTGCTGGTCTGACATCGGTGAATTTCGGGGTGATCATTCCTGGCTGGGTGGCATAGGCAATGCATTGTCCAAAAACCTCCCTTGCCCTGGCTGCAGCATGCTCATCACCGGTAGCCTTGGCATAGGCAGCCGCAGCTATCACATAGAATGTTTCAGAAAAATAATAGCGGCGCTTGCGGATGGGTTTCCCTTCACGGGTAACATGGAAAAACATGCGACCGTCAGTATCAAAACAATGCTGATTCAAAAAATCATAGCCCAGCTTAGCGCCTTGTAGCCATTCCTCCTGCGGCTCTACTGTGTTATAGAGGGTCGACAATAACCAGGTTGCCCTGCCTTGAATCCATACTGCCTTGTCGTCATCAATCAGACTGCCATCGGCATCCCGCATCAAGAGAAAGCCACCATGTGCGTGGTCATAAGATCGTGGAAACCAAAAGGGGATGGTATCCTTAAGCAATTGATGCTTGTAAAAATCCTTTAAATTGTTGAGCTCCTGTTTTGTGTACCCCATCGCATTTATTTGAGCATTTCATTCACCGGCACTTTCACAAAATACAGATCGCGACTGCCTTCGTATAACAGTCCAATCGTATTTTCATCCACCCGGGTGAGTGCAGAATATCCGTAGCAAAGGCGTTCATCAATCAACAGCTGGTTTGCTTTTGCCCAGGTCTCACCCAAATCTGCACTCCACTTGATGGTGATGTTGGTGCGCGATGAAGGCGAGTTGGCATTGCTGAAAAACAGCATGTCTTTGGAAACATTGTTGTGCTTGACGGTTGCCTTGATCAGGCTGGCCATACAAACCGGATCTTGCAAAGCGCTGAAAGAAGTTTGGTGTTCAATCCATTGGCCACCCATATTGGAAGTGGTCGCTACACTCCTGTACCCACCCCTGTTATCACGCATATTGAGCATGAGTGTACCCGGTGTGGTTTCAACCACCTGGCTTTCCGTGGTATTCGATTTGGGTCCAAGTATCTTACCCTTCCAGGTCTTGCCTTTGTCGTCACTATAGATGATGGTAGAATGGGGCATCTTGGCTTCATCCCAATACTGTGCTGCAAAAACGAGTTTACCATCCTGCATCACAATGCCGTTGCCTGGCCCATTGAAAAACAAATGCCAACGGGGTTCTTTCACTTGGGGGGTGATGGTGTAGGGGGCCGACCAGGTTCTGCCATCATCATCACTGCTCACTAACACAAACTGACCAGTGGTATCTGGTGCGATGCCCGGAAGGGAACCTGCGATGGAGCGGTTGCCCTTGCTCCAGAGTGCTGCCACCCAGATTCTTTTGGTATTGGGGTCAAACAAAACCGCAGGGTCCCCAATCCCGTTGTTGTCATGTGGCGCACCCATGTCCATGATGGTTTTCATGGGCTCCCAAGTCTTGCCACCATCAGTACTCCTGCTCATGCCCACGTCGATATTACCGGGCAGGTCACGGGTTCCCGTAAGCCTATTATCATAGACCGCAATCAGGGTTCCTTTGTCTGTTGTGATAATGCCAGGAATCCTGTAAGTATGTATATTGTCGTCTCCGGCTTTGCGAACAGCCACGCCTATGCGTTTGGTATGATCGGTACCGTCTGTGGTAATAGCAGTTGTTGAACCGGAAGCCGACACCAATTCTTTGCATTGTAATGTTATTTTTCCATCAATGGAGGCATCATTTTTCAGTACGATACTGAACCAGATGAAATGCACACCAGGTTTGAGTTTCAAATCCACGATGGCTTCAAAAGAAGCAGCAGTAGGGTTGATGGTGGCGATAGGCTGACCGGCAACGAAGGGTTGCGCTCCGGTGAGGTGAAGATCTTTTTGGGCTATTTTGGCAATCGCGTCGGTGTTAATTGTTCCCCTGATGGCTTTGATATGCTGCTCGGGATTGTTGCCCGGAGCAGTTACCCCCAAGCGCACCACCGGATTGGAAGCGAGTCCCTTGATCACCGGAAACGACGGAGAATGTGTTACTGCATGCATCGGCAGCACGGGTTGTTCGGCGTTACTCTTTTTACAACTCATTATGCTTAATCCAATAAACATAAATAAATTTAATCTGATTGATTTCGCTATTTTCATTTCAGTCTGTTTTGAATTGTTGCAGTGAGCAAAGCAGGTGTGCGCACGCCAGCGCGTATTTCACCACTCGGAAGGATAATCATATCCTTAAAAATCAATGCAGTCGTTGTCACTGGTGAGGGAAAGGGAATTGCCCCTATTTCTTTGCAGATGCCAGTAGATGGATGGTATGACAAAACTGCTTTGCTGAAACCAGGGTGATTCGACAACAACTGATTTTTTTGGTTGATGAGTGATGCCTTGCTTTTTTCATCAGCGATGGCGATGGCTGCCAGGGTTTGTTCAACCCGGGTAAATGTTTCGGCGCGGTCTCCGCCTAAAAAAATAATTTCATCATTTCCAGTCGCCACTGCGGCGCCTGCTGAAATGGGATAGGGCAAAGATTTGAGTTCAGTCCAGCTGCCCTCCTTCAAGGAATAGGCAAAAACGGAAGCAGCAATTTCACTGATCCCGGAAGTTGTTTTTTTTCTACCTCCCAACAATACGATTTGCGGATTGTCTGGTATCCCTGTTACCACAGCGGTAGCATAGGCACGTGGTGCAGGCAATGGCTGAATGCTTTTCCATCCAGTAGCGGGATTGTTGAGGTCAAGTTTCCAGCAGGCATCAGCAGTACCGGCAGCGGTTTCACCACCTAGCAAAAAAACTGATTGACCATAGGAAACAGCAACGGCATTGGAGGTGGCAACGGGAAGTGAAGGCAGTTGCTGGATGTTAAGCACTTGGGTCTGGGCATCCAAGGTAAATAGGAATGCATCGGTACTGTATCCATTTGCATTCTCCCCTCCTGCCGTTACAATACCTTGAATGGTATTGCAACTGGCTGAATAGGCAAGGGGTTTGGACAAATGATCAACTGATGAAAGCGGTATAGGTTGTCCGGTTGAAAGACCGTACAAGTAGATGGCAGTATGGTATTTTTTTTGACCTCCTTCCCAGGGAAGTCCGTCTGGAAAATTGGCACCCCCGGCAATGAGCATGATGTCATGGTGAATGCCTACAAGCGGACCAGCCAATCCTGGATTCGGTTTGCCGTCTAGGTCTGGCAGTTGGCTTGCAACTTTCCAATCAACTATGCTGGTCTCTTGCGCAAAAAGGTGGGTGGCTAGCTGCATGCAGAAGAATAGGATGATTGACGCAGATTTTATCATGGGTGCTGATGCATGAGTCCAACTTCAATTTCGGCCTTTTTTGGCAAAGCGGAACAAAAAGTGTGGAAACCAACTTGTTGGGCATCAGCTTTGAATTGCTCAAATGAAGTCACCTCCATGTTTTTCACCGGCAACCGGAATCCTCCACAGTCCATTCCAATCAATTTCATAAATGCCTTTCCTGTTGCAATACCCCCATATTTGCCCAATAGGGCAATCATATCTATGGCCTGCTGTTGCAATCGGCCTGCCTCTTTCAGGTCATGTGCATAGAATGCATCTATCAGTGCATGGTATAAGGGAGCTGCATAGTTGTAGGTACTACCCACTGCCCCTTGAGCTCCTGCTGCCAATGCAGAGAGGAAGGTTTCATCGCGGCCCCAAAGGATACTGTACTTTCCATTCCCGTAGTGCGTGCAGGAGAGGTAGTCCATCAAATCTTCATGGGTGTATTTGATTCCTTTGAAATTGGGTATGCGTCCATCCACAGCTTTAAGGAGATCAAGCATTGAAAAATTCACACCTGTCAGTACCGGAATATGGTAAAAATAAAATGGCAAGTGTGGAACCGCAGCTGCCACTTCAGCGCAGCAATCCGCGAGTACTTGTACGTTGGCCGGCTTGAAATAATAAGGCGGCAGGAATGAAATGGCATTGATACCCACTGATGCCGCATGGATGGCGAGTTTCTTACAATCCGCCAAACAAGTGCCCCCAACGAGTTGCATCACGGTAAAGTCGCTTTGCCCGCGATTGCATGTTGCCCAAGCCTCAGCCAGGAGCATTTTTTCTTTCATGGTCAGGGAGGCGCCTTCACCTGTGGAACCACAGATGAAGGCGCCTTTTATACCATTTTCCATCAACAGCGCGTGATAGTCCGGGATAAGCTCCAAATGCAGATCACCATTGACATGCATAGGGGTGAAAGGAGCGGCGATGAGTCCGGTCAATCTTTGTTCTTCCATGTAATCAGTTTATCAGTAGCCTGGGGTTTGCGTTAAAAGGGGATCAGCTGTAAGCATACCAATAGATATTGGTAATAAGAATTTAGCTGAACTGGTTGGCGAAAAATAGGTTGGATTGATGTTGGCATAAACGTAGCTGTCGCCTGCCCTTCTCAACGCCCACCAGCGTTTTCCTTCCCCTATGAATTCCCTGAGGTATTCATCAAGAATGGCATTCATATTGGCATTGATGGAACCATTGACATATGGTGTAAATGTGGCTCCATATGCACGTGCACGAATGGCATTGATTTCTGCAGCAGGATCTTCGCCCAGCTTGGCTTTGGCTTCTGCAAGCAGTAACAACACATCTGCATAACGGAAGATCGGAAAATCATTATCAAAAATCTGTGTTGTTCCCGATGTTGTGCCAATATACTTGGTCAACATCACACCCCTTACTGCAAAAGGTGCAGCATTGGAATACATCACACGGAATGTATTATTGATACGTTGATCTGCAGGGGGAGCCGTTAACCGGGTTATCATCGCCTGGTTCAATCCAATACGGTTAGCACCATTTACAAAGGGATAAACAGATGAAACGGTAGGTGATGCTGCCTGCGTAAACGACAGCGTATTGGCCTGAATCGAATTCACGAGGAAGCTTCCAAAAAGACCATTAGTTGCCTGTTGCACTTCATAATTAACCGCAAAAATGATTTCTTTGTTATTCACCTTTTGGGTTGGATTAAAGATATTCGAATAATTTCCTTGTAACTCAAGTGTAGCACTCTGAAGGTTGCGAACTTCCTGCAAAGCAGCCTTAGCCGTATTGAAATCACCGGCACCACCTGATCCATGTGTGCCTGTCCACAAGAAAACATCTCCTTTTAATACCAGCGAAGCCAGTCTGCTCCAGTAAACCCGCTTACCTGATGGTAGTGCATTGGAACTGCCAAACAGCTGTAAAGAAGTTTCGATATCTGTTTTAATCTGACGCAACACAGAATCAGAGGTTGAACGGGGTTTATAGGTAGCAGCTGCATTGGTAAGGGTTTCCACGGGTTCAGTATTCAAAGGAACATCCCCCCAGGTTCTAACCATGGTGTAATAAACGTATGCCCTCAATCCGTGTACCTCCGCCAGAATTTTGTTTTTCTCTGCATCTGGCAAAGTAGTCTGTGGAATGATTTTGATAACGTTATTAAAATTAAAAATCAGGTTATACAATCCAGCCCAATCGCCAAAAGGAACGTTTAGTCTGCTGATGTTATGTCGATACTGATTCTGAAAACCACCATCCACAGATTCAGTGAATAGGCCATCCACCCAGATATCTGAGCGCATCTCACCCAACTGAAAGAAAGTACTGTTGTAAGCCCTGAATCTGCCATATACACCATGATACAATGTTCTGGCTGCATTCGGATCTTTCAGTGCCTGATCTTTACTGATAGCATCTTGCGGAACCACCTCATCCAATTCCTTTGTACAGGAGGTAATGGCCAACACCATGATGCTGAATATGGATAAAAATAATAGGTTTCTGTATTTCATTTCGCTTTGTTTTTTCGTTGATTGAAACTAGAGTGTTGCTCTTACACCGATGGTAAGCCTTCTGGGGAGCGGGAATTTACCCTGATCCACTCCACCGAATTCAGGGAAGTTGCCACTGTATCCGGAGAAATAAAACAGGTTGGTTCCGGTCACATTCACACTGAGTCCCTTAATCCTGCTTGAAACAGCCTTTCCGAAAAGCTCTGTTGAGATATCGAAGGCCATCGTCAATTCCCTCAGCATCATATAATCACCCTTCTCCCAGAGGTTGGCAGCAGGGTTGTTACCACTGGCATCGGTAGCATAGTTTCTTCCCTGGTTAGCCCAATAAAAACGTGGCATGGTTCCATTTGGATTGGTTGGCGACCAGGTTTTCAGGATATCGGTTGTTCCATTCTGAGAGCCCTGAACCTGACTGAGACCCCTTACAACCTGATTATTCAGAATTACAAAACCAAAAGCGTAATCAAAACCTGCATACAGCCTGATTCCTTTATAGGAACTGCTCAGGTTAAATCCGCCGGTATACTGTGGAGTAGTTCTTCCTACATAGGTA
>JBDLTO010000214.1:0-14509 GCA_039805815.1 Bacteroidota bacterium
TTCACAGTTGCGGAACTGGAAAGGGCTAAAATGAACCTGTTAAGTTCCTACGAACGCAGCTGGAACAATAGGGATAAAACAGAATCTGTGCAATACGCAGATGAGTATATCCGAAATTTTACTGATGGTGAATCGATCCCTGGTATCGAAGCAGAATATGAACTTGTCAAGGGGATGGTACCGGCTATTGGTATTCAGGAGGTAAATGCCATTACTGATATCTTTAAAAACGAAAAAAACAGGTTTACTTATGTAATGGGTCCGGAAGGCAATACTTCGATGCCAGCCGATCAGTCAATTCTGGCTATGTTAGACAGTAAATTAACTGATGCAGGTATTAAACCATATGAGGAAAAGGCTATTGCGGCAAGTTTACTCACAACATTGCCCAAACCCGGTAAAGTGGTTACCAAGACTTCCAACCCGAAGCTGGGAACAACAGAACTGGTTTTATCCAATGGTGTAAAGGTTTCCTTGAAGGTAACTGATTTTAAAAATGACCAGATTCTCTTCGCAGCGTCCAGACCCGGCGGTTTGTCGAACTACAGCCTGTCAGATAAATACAGTGCAGAAAATGCCGTAAGCTTGGTATCCGCAATGGGTGTGGGTGCATTTAGTCCAACTGATCTCACCAAGGCACTTGCCGGAAAGGTGAGTTCGCTGAGGCCATCCATAAGCAATTACAGTGCAGGTTTTTCCGGTTCAAGCAGCAAAAAGGATCTGGAAGTGCTTTTTCAACTGCTCAACCTGTATGTCAAAGAACCCAGAAAAGACAGCGGTCTCTATAATTCTGTTATTCAGCGTGGAAAAGCACAGGTTGCCATGCTTGGCGCCAACCCACAAGTTGCATTCATAGACAGCCTGAATCTTGTCATGTACAATGCCAATCCACTTGCTCCCACAGCGATACCCAAGACGGCGCACTTTGAAAAAATTGACCTCAACAGGAGTATGGCCATTTACAAGGAATTGCTCGGAGACCTGGGAGGCATGCACATCAGTATTGTTGGTAGTTTCGATGAGCAGGAAGTTATTGGTCTGCTTGAAAAATATGTTGCTGGTTTACCTGCAGTTTCCAAGCCAGTAGTAAAAGACAATAAAGTCCGGATTGCCAAGGGGCAGCAGACATTCCGCGTGAAAAAAGGTAAAGAAGACAAAAGCCTGATTGTAGGTGTTTTCGCCGGTGATATTGCCTACAGTGAGGCACTGGCTTTGAAAATGAATGGCTTAAGTGATGCCATCAATATCATCATCACAGAGGAAATGCGCGAGAAAATACAAGGTATTTATGGTGGTGGCACCAGTGCCGGTCTCAATAAAACCCCATACGGTGCTTTCCAGATGATCCTCCAGCTGCCATGCGGTCCTGCCAAAGTGGATACACTGATTGCCTCTTTCAACAATGAACTCAACCGCATTGCCAAGAAAGGGATTGATCAATCTTATGTAGACAAAGTAAAAAAGGCGTGGATAGAGAAATATAAGGTAGATGTGAAAACAAATGCTTTCTGGCTCTCCGCACTGCAGGATATTGCAAGGGGGGAAAGGACTGCTGACAGGATTGTTAATGCTGAACAGTATTTCAATACGCTAAGTTTACAGGATCTGAGTGAAGCGGCTATATTAGTAAGCAAAGCATCTTCCCGTATTATAGGCGTACAGATGCCTGAAACAGCAACTTCAGTCAGGTAACACCATGGATACACAGATTAATATCCTGGATCAACATATTTCGTTACAGTCTGTAGAAGAAAATTGCTGGTCACTGCTGCATGGTGGAGCTTACAGCCGGAAATCGGCTATGCATCAAGCTACAATAGCCACCGCTGTTGACGGTATGGCTCTTATGAGAACCGTTGTTTTGAGAAGGGTTGATATGGCTGGTAAGCGGTTGTTTCTGCATACAGACCTGCGTAGCAAAAAGATAAAAGATTTTGAATCCGGGGATTCGCTCTCCTGGTTGTTCTATGACCAATCTGTAGCCACCCAAATCAGGTTGAGTGGCAAAGTCATCCTCCATCACCAGGATACACTGAGCAGAGAACACTGGGATAAAACCGGACATCACAGCCGCCGCTATTACATGTCTGAAACAGCCCCTTCCGTTGCATTTTCTGATCCCTTTACAGGACTGAATCCTGCTTTAACATCTTTTGCATACACATTGGAAGAGAGTGAAAAAGGGTTCGAAAATTTTGTGGTGGTGGAGACAGAAATCAACTGGATGGAGTGGTATTATACCCACCATACTGGCAACCGCAGGGCTGTTTTCCGGTATGTGGATGGGTCTTTACGTGAGGCAACTTGGCTATCGCCCTGACCGAAAAAGTGCATGTCCCTTTTTTTCACTAACTTTGTGCTATTCATATAGTCTCTCGACAGCCCTGTTAATCTTACGTATCAAAGTTCATCAGGTCATTTTAGGGCAGGTTATATAATGCTGCTCAAGCAGCATTCACATTAAAATTGTTACAAATTGTCATTCAAAGCATTGAATCTGATCGAGCCCATTTTAAGGTCGCTCGACACTGAAGGGTATACTACGCCCACACCTATCCAGCAGCAATCTATTCCTGTAGCCCTTGAAGGAAGGGATTTACTTGGGTGCGCCCAGACAGGTACAGGGAAAACTGCCGCCTTCTCACTTCCAATACTCCAGCGTCTTTATCTTGCAAAGCAGCAAGGTGATTTGCCAAAAGGGATCAGCACACTTATTCTGACGCCAACCCGTGAACTTGCCATCCAGATTGCAGAAAGTGTAGGTGTCTACGGTCGAAACCTCGGGCTTAAGCATCTCGTTATTTTTGGTGGTGTCTCCCAACATCCACAAACAGCTTCCCTCAGGCAGGGTACAGATATACTTATCGCTACGCCAGGCAGGTTGCTTGACCTCATGCAACAGGGTTATATTAGCCTTGCACATATCAGTATATTTGTTCTTGATGAAGCAGACCGTATGCTTGATATGGGCTTCATCCATGATGTTCGCAAGGTAATTGCCAAGCTGCCTTCAAAAAGACAAACGCTGTTTTTTTCTGCAACCATGCCTCCGGAAATTGCTTCCCTTGCAGATAATATTCTTAATAAGCCAGTAAAAGTAGAAGTAACACCCGTTTCTTCCACTGCTCAAACAATCCGTCAGTCTGTTTATTTTGTTGATAAAGGCGATAAGAAAAATCTGCTTGTACATATCCTCAAAGATCAGTCTATCGCCCGCGTGCTTGTTTTTGCCCGGACCAAACACGGTTCAGATAAAATTGTCAAGGATTTGGTTAAGCAGGGTATTACAGCAGAAGCTATTCATGGCAATAAATCGCAAAATGCAAGGCAACGGGCCCTTAGCAATTTCAAGTCCGCTACTACTCGTGCTTTGGTGGCCACTGATATTGCTGCAAGAGGTATTGATATTGATGAATTAACGCATGTCATCAATTATGAGCTTCCCAATGTTCCTGAAACCTATGTTCACAGGATTGGTAGAACCGGTCGTGCTGGTGCGAGTGGCATAGCACTGTCGTTTTGTGATCATGAGGAAAAAGAATACCTGCGAGACATTCATAAACTAATTGGTAAAACAATTCCAGTTGAATCCGATCATCCCTATGTGATGGAAACGGGGTCATTCGTTTTCACAGGTTCTCAAAATACCGGGGTGAGAGAATTGGCAAAAAGAAGCATTCAAAAGCCTTTTGTTAAATCAAATTTTCAGCAAAGCCGGCGGGAAAATTCCAATAACAGTTTCAGAGAAGGAGCTACACCAAGGAGAATTTCCATTCAGAAGAATCTCGCAGAAAAGGTTTAGTATAAAGAAGTTGCTTAAGTGTAAAAAAAGGGAAGGGGTATAGAAATACCCCTTCGTTTGTCTAATAACTCTTAACGCTCGCACTAAGCCCGAGGGCCTTATGATTTTTCAATTCTGACATTATTGGATTTAAATCGATCTGAATATATTGTAACTACACTTTCAATAGTTTAATTATTGGGAAAGGTAGTTGAATTTCAAGTTTGCAACTGGATTTTAAAGGCTTGTTCTGTTAGGATGTTTGGGGTTTTTTCCGGATAGCTGGAGGAAACTTGTAAAAAGGAAAAGGATTTGTTAACTTAGCAATAAGCAAATGTGCTTTAAAATTAAACACCAAACAAACTGAATTACTCTATTGCGGTATAGAGCATATCTATAAACTCAATATAACTATTATCTATATTATTAATATCTATATCAGCCTTATATTAGTAGCATGAATATTCAGCAATTGGAATATGTGATTGCATTGGATGATCACAGGCATTTTGTGACAGCTGCAGAAAAATGTCATGTCACACAGGCTACTTTGAGCATGATGGTTAAAAAGCTCGAAGACGAGCTTGGGGTGAAACTATTTGACAGAAGCAAAAAACCGCTTGTACCTACATCAGTTGGTAAACGAATCATATCTCAGGCACGTGTAATTATTCAAGAAGCATCCCGAATGGATGAAATCATTGGTGCTGAGCGAGGAGTACTGAAAGGAGAGCTTAGGTTGGGTATCATACCAACTTTGGCTCCTTATATTCTACCCATGTTTGTTAAGCAGTTTCTGGAGAAATATCCCAGTGTAAAGCTTAAAATCAATGAGATCACTACTGATGAAATAATATACAGACTTGAACAGGGTGACTTGGATGCAGGTTTGATGGCTATTCCACTGGGCAAAAAAGGATTGATGGAACATCACCTTTTCAACGAGGAGTTTGTGGTTTATGCATCTGACAACCAGAAACTGCTTGAAAAGAACTTTGTTTTACCGGCAGATATTGACCACAACCAACTCTGGTTGCTGGAAGAAGGGCATTGTATGCGCACACAGGTAGTAAACCTTTGTGAACTGAAAGAACGGGAAAGGGATATCCATCAATTGGAATTTGAAGCAGGAAGTTTAAAGACACTCAAGAAAGTTATTGATGTGATGGATGGCATGACAGTATTGCCCATGCTGGCTGTAAAAGAAATGCGGGAGGAAATGCGTAAAAATATCCGTTATTTCTCAGCACCTGCTCCAGTCAGGGAAATTGGACTGGTGACCTATCGTTACTATGTCAAAGAAGCGCTTGTTGACGCATTGAAAGAAGTTATTCTGAATAACCTCCCATTGGAAATTCCTAAAGATTCACCTGGCGCCCCTCCCATGGTCATGAGACCTTAACTGCGAATTAACTTATTTTTAAATCTGGATTGGATAATTTTGCACTCCGGTAACAGTTTTTAATTTGAACAAAGGTTCTTAAAAGTTGTTGTCGTTCTATTGTTGTAGTTCTAAATTTCCAGTATGGCAGGTAATGAAGTGGAGGTTTCCCTTGGGAAATCTATCAGAAAATTTTTTGAAGTAATCAGGCTTGAAAAAAAGGAGGTATCGGCCATTTATTTCTTCGCCATACTGAGTGGTCTTATCCAGTTATCCCTTCCGCTGGGGATACAGGCAATTATAAATTTTGCTCAGGTAGCAGCAGGACAAAGCAAGTTGCCTGCTTCAATGTGGCTGTTGATTTTCATGGTAGTTCTTGGTGTGCTCTCTTCCGGTGTGCTTCAGGTAAGTCAGATGCGTGTAGTTGAAAAAATACAGCAACGTCTCTTCACACGGTATGCCTTTGAATTCACCTATATTATACCCAAACTAAAATCATTCTATACAGATCAATACCATCTCCCGGAACTTGTTAACCGATTTTTTGACACTGTTTCCCTCCAAAAAGCACTTTCTAAATTATTGATTGATATCCCGCTTGCAGTTATCCAAATTTTATTCGGACTCATTCTCCTTTCGTTTTACAACCCCGTTTTCATCATTTTGGGTCTATTACTGTTAACCGTTCTTTACGCTGTTTTGTATTATACCTCAAAGCCCGGATTCTCAGCATCGCTAAGGGAAAGTAATTACAAATACAATGTTGCAGGATGGCTTGAAGAAATTGCAAGAACTTTTAAAACATTCAAGGTAGCAGGAAACAATAGCTTTCACCTCAGGAAGACTGATCAGATGCTCGAAGGATACCTCAAGGCAAGAACAGAGCACTTTCTTGTACTTAAATTTCAGTACTGGTCTCTGATCCTTTTTAAATTGCTGATTACAGCTGCCATGCTGATTATAGGTGCATTTCTGCTCATGGATCAGCAGCTCAACCTTGGTCAGTTCATTGCGGCTGAAATAGTGATACTTACTGTGCTAGCAGCTGTTGAAAAGCTGATCTTAAGTCTCGATAAAGGTTATGACCTCTTAACAAGCCTTGATAAATTAACGAAGGTTACAGAAAAGGAACTTGAATCTGGGGGTTCATTGGATTTCAATTCAAATGGAATGGGCATTGCTATGAAATTTGAAAACCTGTCGTTTAGTTTTGATGGCCATAAGAAAGTATTGAATGGTATTAATCTTGAGGTATTGCCGGCACAGAAAATATGTATCATGGGCGAAGCTTCGTCTGGAAAATCAACACTATTGGAACTGGCAACGGGCATATATCAACACCAGGACGGTGCTTTGCTGATTAATAATATTCCGATTGGCAATTATATGCCTGAATCTTACCGGAAGAATATAGGTGTATTTTACCATGATCAGGATGTCTTCCTGGGCACTTTGTTAGATAATGTTACCATGGGAGATTCAAACATAACAGTTCAACAATTGCTGCCACTTGTTGAGGCGCTTGGATTGAAACCATTTTTGAATTCCCTCCCTTCAGGTTTTGATACGATGTTAAAACCTACCGGGAAAGGACTTTCCAGCATCATAGCCAAAAAGATTCTTTTGTTAAGGGCTTTTGCGGGGAGTCCGGATTTACTAATCCTGGATGAGCCTTTCGAAATGGCTGGTGGTCAGCACTGCCGCAATATTGCCGACTACCTTATTGGTTTATCAGACACTACTGTTCTTGTAGCTTCAGGAGACATAGCTTTTGCTGAAAAGTGTGATATCGTAGTGATCATGGAAAATGGGAGGATTAAAAAAAGCGGACCAGCCAAACTAATATTACAACAAGAGGGAAAGATCTGATATGAAAAATGTAATCCAAACAATTGAACGGGAAACAGGTTTCGATCCGCAGGCTCCTGAACTTATTTACAGGGCACATAGAGATAGTAGGGTTAAATTTTGGTTTTACAGCATCCTTATTTTTTTGGCTGTATTGATGTTCCTTCCCTGGACGCAAAATATCAATGCATCGGGTACTGTAACCACCTTGTTTCAAGACCAGCGTCCCCAGGAATTGAATACCATCATACCAGGCAGAATCATCAAGTGGTGGGTAAAGGAAGGAGATATGGTTAAAAAGGGTGATACCATTGTACAACTGGCAGATGTTAAAGATGATTACCTGGATCCCAATCTGGTAGAACGTACAGAAGAACAATTGAAATCCAAACAACTTAAAATTGATTTTTACCAGCAAAAAATAAAGGCAACACAAAGCCAGGTTATTGCCTTGGAGCAATCGAGGGATTTTAAAATTTCTGCGCTGGAAAATAAGTTGGAGCAGTTGAAGCGGAAAGTTTTAAGTGACAGTGCCGAATTAGTTGCTGCAGACATCGACCTGGGTATCGCTACCTTGCAATTCACCAGGGCTAAACAAATGTTCAGTGATGGTATTATTGCACTCACTGAACTGGAAAGAAGAACTGCACAATTCAACAAGATGCAGGCTTTAGCAACAGAAAAGCAACAGAAATTATTAAATACACGTCAGGATCTGGCTATCACCCGAATAGACATGTTGGGTGTGCGTCAGGATGCTGATGACAAGATATTTAAGGCAAAGAGCGAAATTGCAGGTGCACAAAGCGAAGTGGCATCAACAGGTGGTGACTTGGCTAAAAATACAAATCAATTGGCTAATTATGTTATCAGAGGTAGCCAACGCTGGCTGATTGCACCACAGGATGGTCAGCTCAACAATGCCCGTAAGCAGGGTCTGAATGAAATGGTCAAAGAAGGTGAAACCATTGCAGAAATTGTGCCAACACAAACAGACCTGGCAGTAGAATTGTTTGTTGCTCCGCAAGACTTGGTACTTGTCAATAAAGGGCAGGAAGTTCGTCTCATTTTCGATGGCTTCCCTGCAATAGTCTTTTCAGGTTGGCCTGCTGCAAGTTATGGTACATTTTTGGGCGAGGTCATTGCCGTTGAAACAAATGTAAATGTCAATGGTAAATTCAGAATTCTGGTGGTGCCGGGTAAAAGAGAAAAGGCATGGCCTGTTAATGTGAGATTTGGTGCAGGCGTAAAAGGTTTTGCCCTATTGAAAAATGTGAGTATATGGTATGAATTATGGCGGCAGATTAACGGATTCCCACCAGAGTATTATAAGCCTGTAGCAGTTGAAAAAGACAAAAAGAAATGACATGCGGCACTTGATATTTGCGTTCCTTTCAATTTGTGGCAGTGTTAAAGCCCAGGATAAGTTTCTGACGCTTGATGCTACGCTTGACATCATCAGAAAATACCATCCTGTAGTCAAACAAGCTTCGCTTGATGTTGAACAGGCAAAAGCTGCCCTGACTTCCTCGAGAGGAATATTTGATCCCGCTTTCTATTTTGAGGCAGACAGAAAGACATTCGATGGTTCAAATTATTTCAACTATACCAATCCATCGCTTAAAATACCTACCTGGTATGGAATCGATATTAAAGCCGGACTTGAAAACAACCTGGGTTCCCGAGTAGATCCAACTTTGACCATCGGGAAAAGTACCTACCTGGGCGTGTCTATTCCAGTGCTTAAAGGTCTTTTATTTGACAAGCGAAGGGCAGCAGTTCAGCAGGGTAAAATATTTATCCGGATGAGTTTGCAGGAACAGCGACAGACAATCAATGATCTCTTGCAAGATGCCGGTGAGGCATACTGGAAGTGGACAGCATCTTACCAGGTCAATCAGGTATTGCTTAAGGCACTCCAGGTCAATGAGAATAGGGTTGATTTCGTGCGGAAAGCATGGCAGTCTGGAGATAGAGCTGCTCTGGATACAGTTGAGGCATTTGCCCAACTGCAATCCATTCAGGTAATGGAGCGGCAATCCTGGCTGGACTTTCAAAAGGCAAGGCTGATATTGAGCAACTTTATGTGGACGGAAGATGGGAAACCTTATGAACTTGCTGAAGAAATTCTGCCAGATACATCCTGGATGTTAGTGGCTGTTAACAATTACCCAGTTCCTGTCTTGGATGAAACATTACTTATTGCCATGGAAGAGCATCCCAAATTACGTGTTACTTCCCTTAAGTCGGATGTCCTGGAAATTGACAGACGCAGCAAATTTCAAAATCTGCTACCTAAGTTAGACATGTCTTATAATTTTTTGAACAAAGGCTATGGTCTGAGTAAAACCTTTGCTTCACCTTTGTTTGAAAATAACTTTAAATATGGTGTGCAATTCGGACTTCCCCTTCTGCAACGTGAAGCCAGAGGTGAGTACCGTATGGCGAAAATAAAAATTCAGGCGAATCAGCTTACATTAGATCAGGCCAGACTGGAAATAAGTAACAAGGTGCGCGCAGCTTTCAATGAAATCATTGCTGTGCAGCAGCAGGTTAATTTTATGCTCCAAAACCTTAAAAACCAGCAAATGCTCCTCAGGGCTGAAGAAGTAAAATTAAAGTTGGGTGAAAGCAGCCTCTTCCTGGTCAACTCAAGGGAAAATAAGTTGCTCGAAACTGAACAGAAATATGCTGAGGTAAGGTCAAAGTTTTTCAATAGCCTAATATCCATGCAGGCAGCAGCAGGAGCGCTCAGATAGGCATAACTGGTGTAGAACATTACTCATTTAATGTCCATAACCACGTGTTTGATTTTTTTCCGCTTCCAGGTATAAGTGATGTGGATTAATCCGTCTGCTGTTTGAATAACATAAGGATATGAAAACTCCATTTTGGGCTCGTTTTCCAATACTGCCAATGGTTCCCAGTTTTTGCCATCCTTTGAAATGGCCACATTAAGTGGTGACCTTCCACCCCATCCTTCTTTAACAGATTCAGGAGGCTTAACGTTGTTGTAAACCAGCAGGTGTCTGCCGTCTTTAAGTGTAATGGCATCAATGCCGGAGTTGTTATTGGGCATCTCCGTTTGCTTCAAGAGGTCCCATGTGCGGCCGTTATCATAGCTCCATGTTTCGTTGATGGTTCTGTTCTGACTGCGTGTCAGAGCTTGTAAAGTTTTGCTGTCATGTCTTAGCACAGCAGGCTGTATGCCACTAATTGGCTTTGCGTCATTAAGATCCGGACCTTTTGTCCAGGTGCGTCCATTGTCAGTTGTAAATTCAAAATGTACTTTCCAGCCGTCTCTTTCTGTGCTGGATGGACAAATAAGCAACCCATCTGCTAGATAAGGTTGGTTGCGAATTGGTCCGAGGATGCCATCAGGCAGTCTTTCTGCTGCTCCCCAGGTCAGTCCGTTATCTTTTGAACGTTTCATCCAGCCGGTCCAGTCAACTACACGCGGACCTATTTTATAAAACAAAAGCAACTCTCCATCCGGCGCAAGGAATAAAACAGGATTGTAACAGGCATATCTCGTTTCCGCATTGATAAAACCATCAGCTGCCATTATGGGGGCAGTCCATTTTCCATCTGTAAATCGGCTGGTATAAATATTGACGTCTTTATGTCCCTCCCTCGTTCCTCCAAACCAGGCAGCAACAAGACCTGCTGGTGTTTCAACAATTGTTGAGGCATGACACTCCGGGAAAGGGGCTGTTTCATAGATAAACTGATCAGCAACGATGCCCTTTCTTTCTGTATCAGTCATGCCTTCTCTTTTTACCTGTGCAAAAGATAACAGGTGAAAACCGGTTGTAATGAGCAAAAGCAGTTTTTTCATAACTGAATATACAAAATCAGCGTTGAATCACAAAGATCAGATGTTGATAATTAGCACAGGAATGCGCAAGGCATGCCTTACTTCATCAACGGTCTGTCCGTAAACCATATCTCGTATGCCCTTATGTCCATGTGCTCCAATAACCAGCAGGTCAGCCTTGTTTTGCTTGACGAGCCGAACAATTTCTTTTACGCGGTTACTGTAACCCAACATACCTTCTGCCATATAACCCTTTTCATGCAGTTCAGCTACAAATTTTTCCATCCGTTCCTTATCATTACGGGTTTCCATATCATCAGCTGCATCACCTAAGAACCGTGTAGCCGGACTTTCAACAACATGAATCAAGAGGTAATGGCTGTCTTTTGTACCTTGTCCTAGTGCATGCCCTATCAGCTTATGATCATTCTTACTGAAGTCCAGTGCCACTGCAATTTTCTGTGCAGCCATCTTTTCACGCAAGGGGATCACTACATGCTGAAGTTTCTCAGGAAGAGGGTGAACACTGATTTCTTCTTCTGTTGTAATCTTTACAAACAAAGGATAGAAAATAGCCATTAGCAACAAAATAATGTATGCAAGTGCAGCGGCAATAATCATGGCTTTGGCCCATATGGAATCTGAGTTTTCGAAGAATACAGAGGCTTGTTCATAAACCATCCGCAGGTTAAGGTATACAAGAACGAGGGTGATGAGTGAAGCGAGTACAATTACCCAGGGTTTGATTGTGAAAACGCCCATTGTTTTCCTGTCGCTTGTAAAATGAATCAAGGGTATGATGGCAAAGCCAAGCTGCATGCTCAGGATAACCTGACTGAATACAAGGAGGCTATCAATATTGTTTTCACCATTTACAAGGATAACAATCACTGCCGGAACTACTGCAATAAGCCTGGTCATAAGCCTCCTTACCCAGGGTGTTATCCTGAGCTGGAGGTATCCTTCCATAACGATCTGTCCAGCCAGGGTTCCAGTGATGGTTGAACTTTGTCCGGATGCAATCAACGCTATCGCAAACAATGTAGGTGCGAGGGAAGTGCCGAGCATAGGTGCGAGCAGTTCATGTGCCTGTTTGATTTCTGCTACATCTGTTCTTCCTGTTGCATAAAAAACAGTAGCAGCCAGAATGAGTATGAATGCATTGACAAAAAATGCCAGGTTTAAGGCAATGGCACTATCTATAAAGTTCAGTTTAATCGACTTTCTGATGCCTTCTGTATCCCGTTTTATTTTTCTTGTTTGCACAAGAGCTGAGTGCAGGTAAAGGTTGTGTGGCATTACCGTAGCACCAATTATACCAATGGCAATATACAAGGCCTGTTCATTGGGTATAGACGGGATAAATCCCTTCGCAACTTCGCCAAGGTCAGGTTTCGCCAGGAACATCTCTGCAAGAAAGCTGAAGCCAATAATTCCAACAAGACAGATAATGAATGCTTCCATTTTCCGGATACCAAGCCTTTGCAGGAATAGAAATAGAAAAGTATCAGCAACGGTAAGCAATACACCCCAGATAAGGGGAAGGCCTGTAAGCAGCTGAATTCCAATTGCCATCCCCAGGATTTCGGCCAGGTCAGTGGCGGCTATTGCTACCTCAGCAAGTATATAAAAAGCAAAATTGACACCCTTTGGATAAGTTTCCCTGTTGGCCTGGGCCAGATCTCTCCCGCGAACAATACCGAGTCTTGCGGAAAGGCTTTGTAGCAGCAGAGCCATCAGGTTACTCATCAGCAGAACCCAGATGAGTTTATAGCCAAACTGGCTGCCTCCCGCAAGGTCTGTGGCCCAGTTGCCGGGATCCATATAGCCAACGCTTACGAGATAGGCCGGACCAAAAAAAGCAAGTACCCTGCGCCATCCTTTTTTTTGATGTGCCGGGTCAACACTGTGGTGGACTTCACTGAGTGAACTGTAATCCTGATCAATATGTTTCATAATATGGTGTTTCTAAAATTACCATCCTGATCCGGGATAGGATCTCCATGCGGATCAAGTTTAGGGAAGCCTAAATAGGCATCGAGTTTTTCTATAAGTTTTTGACTGCTAACATGTTCAAGTTGCTCGGCAACTTCATGTACTTCATCCCAGTTAAAATCAAGTTTTTCTGACAAGAAAAATTCCCACAAGCGATGTCTTCTGATGATCCCCAAAGCAACCCTGTTTCCTTCTGCACTCAGCCGGAAACCATGATAAGGCTTGTAATTGATCAGTCTCTTGGTTTTGAGTTTTTTAAGCATATCGGTAACGGAAGCCGGTTTGGTTTGCAGTGATCCTGAAAGCTCCTGTGTTGAAACCTGAGCTGTCTGCTTCTGCAGGTGGAAGATGGCTTTGATGTAATTTTCTTCAGTTTCCGTGTACCTGATCATTTCGGATAAAATTTAGACGAATCTAAAAATTATTTCGGAATTCCGAAATTTTCACCAAAATATTTTTTTAACTCACTGTTTAAAAACAAGAAATCCCCATTTTTCAGGGAGATGCATGTCGATGATACCCTGCGGACTCCAAACCCAGTTGTCTTCAGGAATTTTTGTGCCATCAGACTTCTTCTTTTTTGTGTAGCCGGTCCCTGATTTTTCAAGTTGCCATTGCACGCGAGAAAAATTGATCCTCCAGGTTTGTCCGGCTTCAGGTTTGCTGATCCTGCCCGGGCGTTCCATGCAGCTGAATGGAATCGCCATTTCCAACGTCCAGCTGCTGTCTGTATCCCGGTTTTCATTGAGTGTGCCGTTCAGTTGAACGGCTGAAATCATCCCTTTTGTATCCCATTTCATATCCATCGGGCCGCCTTGCTTGTACGTCTTGTGCATGAAAAGATCCATTACTGTGCCAAGTGCGTTGATTTCAATTTCAAAATACTGATGACCGTCATTATTGGGATCTATGAATACTTCGAAGTCGTTGTCTTGAAAAATGATGTCATCATGGTTTTTGAGTGTTGCCCAGAGGTCTTTCTCAAAAAGTTCTGCACCGATATACAGGTACTGATCATCCCATAGCATTTTGCACCTGGTCTTTTGCAAGGGTTCTTTCCCGGTATTACCGGTGATGTCTACGAAATACCTGCTCCATTTTGATTTCTTCCATGCACGGTCATCTAGCTTTCCATCTATCTGAGGTGCAGTTTTTGTTTGGTTGATGACATAAGTTAAGGGTATGTCTTGTTGCATATCTCTCCAGCCTGTAAGTATGATCATCATCAATCCGCCTGTGAAAATCCATCTGTTTTGCATTCTTGAATTTAATACATTTCAGCTAATCCATTACCTATCTTTGAATGCGAAGAAATAATAAGCATATGGAAAAGAAATATGGATTTGGTATAGTGGGTGCCGGTATGATTGCACATGTACATGCACGTGCAATACGGGAAATCCAGCAGGCAAAACTTGTTGGTGTATTCAGCACTACTCCGCAAAAAAGGGAGGCGTTTGCAGGCAAGGAAAATTGCAAGGCATTCGACAGCTTGGAAGCTATGTTGGCAGACCCTGCTGTTGATATTGTATGCATTTGCACGCCATCTGGTGCACACCAGGATCCCGCACTTGCCTGTATAGCTGCGGGTAAACATTGCCTGATAGAGAAACCGCTGGAAGTTACCCTCGAAAAGTGCGACCGGATCATCACTGCCGCTGATGAAAAAGGGGTAAAAGTGGGTGTT
>JBDLTO010000215.1:0-2826 GCA_039805815.1 Bacteroidota bacterium
CGTTTGCCATTTGTTTTGCACTTGTTTTCCTCTTAATAAACGGATACCTTGTAAACTCCAAAATGCAGGAATACCAAACGATGGAAGATATTGGACAGCCTATAGCGGCTGAATATGTTCAGCACAATATCAATCCTTACGAAATCAACGAAACTCCTTAGTTATGACACAAACCAGATACCGTTGGATGCTTTTCATTGTCTTGGTTTTGCTGATCAGTAACAGTGTATTGGCATATTTGCTGACAGGCTTCAATGCTGATAAGAAGTCAGACAAAAGGAAGCCTGAAGACCGTGTGTCTGCCTGGTACAAAGAGGTGGGTCTGGAACAGAGTCAAATTGACACATTCAAACTTCTGAAAGAAGAATATTTCAAGGAAATGAAACCCATTTGGGGAGAAATCCGAACGCTGAAGGATAGTTTATACAGTCAGTTAGAAAAATCTCCTGACGATTCGGTTGTTGGTGGTCTGCTTACTGCCATAAGTCAAAAAAATCTGGCGTCAGACAAACATACATTCAGTCATTTTTCCAGACTGAGAACCATGTGTACCCCAGACCAACAGGTTAGGTTTGATACCATCATTCCAAAAATGCTCAACAGACCCTGGAGCAGACCAAAAAAATAGGGATTAACCTATTTTTTTACTTTCCGAATTGCATCTTCAACAAGCGGCTCCAATACTTTATATCCTTCAACTGTAGGATGGACACCATCGTTAGCATATTCTGCTTTCATACCTTTTTTGTCATCCACTACTGAGCTGTAAAGATCCAAATAATAAAAGCCGTCTGACTTAGCAAAATCACGTATTGCATTATTCAAGGCAATTACTTTGTCTCCGGGCTCAAGACCTGGTCTCCAGCGAAAATCACTGGCCGGAAGTACAGAACATAGAATCACTTTAATGCCATTAGCTCTGGCTAATTGCGCGATGGCCTTGATGTTATTGAGTGTTTGCAATGGATTATAGGGTCCGGAATTTTGCGCAATATCATTAATCCCTGCCTTCAGTACAATCACTTCCGGATCCAATGCCAATACATCCTCATAAAACCTGAGCAGCATCTGCGGCGTTGTTTGTCCGCTTATTCCCCTATCATAATACGGTTTTCCCGCAAAAAACTCGGGGCGGAGTCTGAGCCAACCCTCAAAAATGGAATTCCCCAGGAAAACCACCCGCTTCTCTCCTTTTACCCGAGCAGGTACAGCTTTGTTCTGTTCTGCATGTTTCTTGAAATTGGCCCAATCTGCCCAATTTTCATTGATTTTGGATTGCGCATGCAGTAATGATGCACTAAAAATTCCCAACACCAGTAAACCTTTTATTTTCATAATTCACCAATTAAAATATGTTAATTCAATTTTATTACCCGTATAATTCAAAATGAATAGCCTTTTTATCTATACCTAAATGCTGTATGCGCTGTCGAGCTTCATTAATCATCTCCTTCCAACCGCAAAGAAAGAACTGCGGGGAATCCCTTTGACCTTCCATCAGCTGCTCATAAATACCATGAACATACCCAATACACAATCCCTCTGCAACATTTTGTTCCCTTGAAAATGTTGGGAAATAATGAAACCCAGGTAGTTTCTGTTTTAAGTCAAGCAATTCTTCCAGGTATAATGCATCAGGACATTTTCTAGTTCCGTATATTAGGAAAATCTCCTTGTGCGGGATGTTATTGTGATGAATGTGTTGAATCATTGACCTGAAAGGTGCAATGCCTGTTCCCGTGCATACCATGAAAATATCTGAAGTGATAGGATCAGGCAGTGTAAAATGACCTTGCGGTCCACGAACCGGAAATTCAGTTCCCACTGCTGCCTCTGTAAAAAGATAAGTAGTACCAAGGCCTCCTTCCATCAACACAATGACCAACTCAAAAACATTGGTCCCGTCTGGCGCAGAAGCGATGGAATAACTTCTCCAGCGCTTATTTGGTTGTTCATGAATCGGCAAATCCAGTGTTACAAATTGACCCGGAATAAAATCAAATCTCTCCAATTCCGGAATCTGTATCCAGAATTTTTTTGTTGAGGCAGTTTCATCTTCAATTCGGATGATTTTACCGGTACGCCAGGGTTGTGCAGCCATAACTTTAGATTGATTTATTTACAGATTGTCAATGAAATAATTCACGCTTCGCTTTTTAGATTAATCATCACCAAACCAAAAACCAGTAATACTATTCCTGTATAGAGATTTATTGCATGAGCAAGTGCATCAGAAAAAAAATAACCCAATAAAAGTACCAGCGCAACAAGTGAAAAGAAAAAACCTATGACAAAACTGAGTTGGTTGAATTTTTCGTACATACCCAAAATGTTAGAAGAAAATGAAATTGAGAATAATGGTTAAAATCAAAAGAATAATACTCAGCGGCGCCACTTTCAGGTACCATTTTTTTTCAGTGGCGTAAACTTTTTCTGTCAGGGAATAAACGAGCCCTTTCAATTCCTCGTCAGGCTTTGGTTTTGTAATGAGACTTACAAAAATGGTAATGATGAAGTTTGCGAGCCAAGAGAAAGATGCCACGATAAAGGCTTGTCCCATTCCACTACTGATTGGATACGTGGGCGAAATCCAGCCTCCTTTTCCTTCGGCAATAGTTAATCCATGTGTAATGGCAGCTGCTATGGTGCCTCCCAGCAATCCCCAGAAAGCGCCGTCGCTTGTTGTTCTTTTCCAGAACATGCCTAGCATAAATGTTGCGAAAAGCGGACCATTTACAAAGCTGAAAACGAGTTGCAGAAAATCATTGATGTTGTTAAAACTTGCTGCGATGTAAGCTGTTGCGATGGAAAAAAGAATTCCGAAAA
>JBDLTO010000216.1:0-3046 GCA_039805815.1 Bacteroidota bacterium
GGTGATTTTGGTCATCCCGAAGAAATTAATGATGCCCGCCACCGGCAAAACGCGGATCACGGATAAATGTAGGGTCATCCAATGTTTTAAGAAAGGCTTTCAGGCTAATTCGGTCTTCAGGCATAATAGGGATTGTTTTTTGGTAATGATCCAACACCCGGTCGATTGTGGAAAAGCGGCCATCATGCATAAAAGGTTTGGTGTAGCTCAGGTTACGGAGATTAGGTGTTTTGAAAGCGAAAAGGTCTCTGATGTTGCGGGTGGTAAAAAACCTTCCGGAGTCGGCCACATTTGAAGCAGGCAGTCCGGTATTGTGAAACTGATTATCTGTGAACAGTGGTTCCCTGTGACAGCTGTTGCAGTGTTGCCGGAAGAAACGGTGGCCTTCGTTTTCCAGCGGTGTAAATGAAGCTGTACCCCTTTGTATACTGTCGTAACGAGACTCTTTGCTTACCAGCATCAGCATGAACTGAGACAAAGCTTTCATCATTTTTTCTTCTGATGCCACAGGTGTCCCAAAGGCGTCAGCAAACATGCGGCGGTACATGTTAGAAGCATTGAGCATACGG
Organism: Bacteroidota bacterium; assembly: GCA_039805815.1. GTDB lineage: Bacteria > Bacteroidota > Bacteroidia > Chitinophagales > Chitinophagaceae > Pollutibacter. The sequence goes on from JBDLTO010000216.1 coordinate 570, forward strand.
AGTATATCAGGCATCTGCATCCCCATTTCAATAGGGTTGGTAAGCGGTTTTACAGGCTGCATATCCAACTCAGCTACACTGCCGTCCCACATGAAGCTATTGCTCCATGCCAGGTTGAAAAGGGGAGGAGCATTGCGGGTTGTAAGGGCACCATTCAGTCCGTGACCGAAATCATGTTCATGGTGGGTAAAATCCGATGAAGGCATGTGGCATGATCCGCAGCTTGTCATCTTGTCAACAGACAACGTGCTGTCGAAAAAAAGCATTTTCCCCAATGCAAAACCTGCCGCTGTCACCGGGTTTTTTGTCAAATTATATGCCGGCTCCGGGAAATGCATCGGTTTTTCAAATCCTTGGAACAGATCCATCACTTCCTTTGAGCATGCCAGCGTCAGCAACAAACAAAAGAAAATTATGGTGAGGCGGGAATTCATCATTTTAAAGTTACTATTTATTCCTTGCTGATATGTTTTTCAGTAGGCTACCTTTCACCATTAATGTATTTACTTCCCAAATCGTTTATTTTTACAAAAATATTTGTCCTATGACCAGGTTAATCGTGTTGTTTTGTATCGTTCTCCTTAGTGCTTGTTCCGGTGAGCAGGCAGACAGTGTCTATGTAAACGGACAAATATGGACTGGTGATGTAAGCAATCCGGTAGCAACGGTCATTGCCACGAAAGATGGAAAGATCATTTATATAGGTGATGATGCTGAAAAATTCAGCGGTAAAGACAAAGTCGATCTCGAGGGAAAGTGGGTATATCCGGGTTTCACAGACAATCATACACATTTTCTTTCTGCAGGTTACGGATTATCCAGTGTGCATTTGAAAGATGCAATGACACGTGAGGAATTTATCAAAAGAATCAGTGAGTTTAGCGCATCTCACCCCGATGATACCTGGATTATGGAAGGTAGCTGGGACCATGAAAACTGGGGTGGTGAGTTGCCGACAAAAGCCTGGATTGATTCCGTAACTGGTAATCATCCGTTGTTTATCACCCGTTACGATGGGCACATGGCATTCGCCAATAGCAAGGCCATGCAGCTTGCTGGCGTCACTGCCGCCACCATTTCTCCTGCTGGGGGAGTGCTTGTTAAAGATGCGCAGGGCGAACCTACCGGGATCTTCAAGGATGCTGCCATGAACCTTATCCTCAAAGTTATTCCTGATCCAACACCCGAACAGCTCGATGAATACCTTAAGGCAGCTGCTGATCATGCTCTTTCAAAAGGGATTACCCAGGTTAATGACATGGGTTCTTATGGAGGCTGGAAAGACCTGGAAACTTACCGGCGGGCAGTAGCCAACGGGAATATGAAACTCCGCATGTATTCCTTCGTGCCGCTGGCTACCTGGAAGCAGCTTGATACCTTCGTGCAAAAAAACGGAAGGGGTGATGATATGGTTCATTGGGGCGGACTCAAAGGCTATGTAGATGGCTCACTGGGTTCTACTACAGCCTGGTTTCATCAGCCCTACCTTGATGATCCCCACTCACATGGTTTGAATATTACGGATACTGCAGATCTCCGCAACTGGGTTTTGGGGGCAGATAAAGCCGGTCTCCATGTGGCAGTGCATGCCATCGGCGATAAAGCCAATGATTTTATCTTGGGGGTATATGATGAAGCCAGGAAAGTTAATGGGGAAAGAGACAGGCGGTTCCGCGTTGAACACGCCCAGCATGTTACGAAGGATGCTATCAGTAATTTCGCCCGCCAGCAGGTTGTAGCTTCCATGCATCCCTATCATCTTGTAGATGACGGAATTTGGGCATATAAAAGATTGGATACCAATAGATTAAAAGGAACATATGCGTTTCGCAGCATGCTTGAAAACAAGGTTATGATTACTTTTGGTTCAGACTGGCCCGTTGCTCCAGTAGATCCCATGTTGGGAATCTATGCTGCTGTTACAAGACGTACAGGCGATAATAAGAATCCCGATGGATGGTATCCCGCAGAGAAGATGACTGTTGAGGAGGCCATCAGAGCTTATACAACAGGGAATGCTTTCGCATCCTTTCTCGATGGCAAAACCGGGGTACTTAAAGTGGGCAACTATGCAGATTTTACAGTGCTGGATCAGGACATCCAGCAAATAGCACCTGAAAAAATTAAAGATGTCAAGGCCTTGCATACCGTCGTTAACGGAAAGTACGTTTATGGTCCTGGGAAACTAAAGTGATTGAGTAGTATTACCTAATTATTAGCTTATTGTCTGTCAAATTCTAATGAAATCACAATATTAAGTTAAAGGTCGACGTTATAACTGTGTGTTGAAGGCTTTCTTTGACACCCCTCCTAATCCGTCGTACCATGAAAACCAGTCCCGCAAAGGCCTTGGTTGCCCTTATTATTGGGGTAATCAGTTTATCTATGCTGTCTGTATCACAATTACATGCACAGCCCATTTTCAATGTCGGTTTCGGCACCTTCCAGTTTACTGCCGCTAACAAAATCCACAAAGT
>JBDLTO010000217.1:0-2595 GCA_039805815.1 Bacteroidota bacterium
GGAAGGCAATCTCAGATTCTTGCAGAGTTCAGGCAAAAGGGTAATCATATTTCAGGTACCTTTCTAACTCCAACAGGGGATTACAGGTTCCTGGAAGGAACTGTAGCCGGAGATTCGATGGTATTGTCAACTTTTGACGGCACACACGCTTTTTTCTTTGGGGCACACCTCAATGAAAATGGAACAATAGACAGGGGAGTGTTTGCAAGCGGACCGACATATTTAGAAAACTGGACTGCCATAAAGGATAACGAGATGACTATTGATGAGTCAACCGCTGCCATGCAGTTGCGCGGAGAGGTGAGTAACCTGGATTTTCAATTTCCAGATCTTGACAGTAATCTGGTAGGTATTAATGACGATCGGTTTAAAGGTAAAGTAGTTGTTATTCAGCTTATGGGATCTTGGTGTCCTAACTGCATGGATGAAACAGCTTTCCTGAGTCAGTATTACCGACTTAACAAGCAAAGAGGAGTTGAGGTGATTGGATTGGCATATGAGTATACGCTTGATTTTGCCAGAGCTAGCCGGAACCTCAGGAGATTCAAGGACAAGTTTAATGTTGAGTATCCAATGCTCATAACAGGAGTTTTATCTTCTGATACACTTAGGACAGAAAAAACACTGCCTCAAATGACTCCTATTAAAGCATTTCCATCAATGATTTTTATTGGGAGGGATGGAAAAGTAAGAAAAACTCATGCCGGCTATTCCGGACCCGCAACTGGAGTACACCATGAAATATTCAAGAAAGAATTTGAAGAAGAAATAAAATTATTGCTCGAAAGTAATTAGCGAAGTAATTCTTTTTAATTGAATAACATCTTCATCGTCAAAAGAAGCATAGTCGCTACTATCTATATCCAAAACACCCCAAACACCGCTTAGATTTGAAAGTGGTAAAACAATTTCACTTTTTGATAAACTGCTGCAGGCAATATGGCCGGGAAACTGCTCAACATCCGGCACCACCTGAATCGTATTTTGTTGCCATGCAGTTCCACAAACACCTTTACCTGGTTTGATGCGTGTGCAGGCTACTGGACCTTGGAAAGGACCAAGTACCAGTTCATTCCCCCTGACAATGTAAAATCCAACCCAAAGGAAATTGAATTGTTCTTTTAATGCTGCTGCTATGTTTGCAAGATTTGCAATTAGATCGGGTTCCCCTTCTAGCAATGCCTTTATTTGCGGAAAGAGCATTTCATATTGGTCTTTCTTGCTTCCTTTTGTAATAGTCAGATCTTCGGCCATAACATTTATAAATAAAGCGTTTCCTTCAAGTTATTTTTTAACAAGATCCGCAACTGTTTTGCCTTCCAGAATTTTCAGTGTTGCGTCCCTTACATCAATCATCGTATCATGCAGACCGCAGTTTTTTTCATCACAATTGCTGCATCTTTCATAAAAGTAAAGACTGGCACAGGGTAACATGGCAATAGGGCCTTCAATCTTTCGTATGATATCAGCAAGTCTGATTTTTGATGGAGGAAGGTTTAAGAAATATCCACCTCCTTTACCTTTTTTACTTTCAAGCATGCCTGCCTTTCTCAGCTCAAGTAAAATGTTTTCCAGAAATTTGAGGGGAATTTTTTTAGCAGCTGAAATTTCAGCGATTAAGACCGGCCCATCATCTTGATTTTCAGCAAGGTACATGAGTGCCTGAAAAGCATATTGTGTTTTCTTATTTAACATTTTTCATCAATTTCCAAAGCCGAGAACATCTTTCATTGTGAATATACCATTTTTCCCATGAATAAACTCAGCCGCAAGAACTGCTCCTAGCGCAAAACCATTTCTGTTAAACGCATTATGGACAATTTTGATTTCGTCGATGTCTGAATGATAGTTAACCTCGTGCCATCCCGGGTAGGGGTCCATTCTTTCGCTCACAATCTCAAGTTCGTTTGATGAATTTGATTGTGTATTTACCCATTTGTCTTTGCGGGGTGCATTTTCAATTATCTGTTCAGCAAGTGTTATGGCAGTTCCGCTTGGCGCATCTTTCTTTTGTGTATGGTGAATTTCTTTGATATCTATTTCGTACTGTGGCTGGCCAGACATCAAGCGCGCCAGGTGTTTATTGATTTCAAAAAAAATATTGACACCTACACTGAAATTACTTGCATACAAAAAGGAACCATTGTTGTTAGCGCATAGATTTTCGATCTCTGATAGTCTTTCAAGCCATCCTGTTGAACCACATACTACAGGCATGTTCATTTCAAGACATTTCATTACATTGTCAAATGCTGTATGCGGACCGGTAAATTCTATGGTTACATCTATTGCTGAAAATACTTCCCGATTAAAATCATGCAAGTTATTCAGGTCAATTTTCACATTAACAGCATGTCCTCTTGAAATAGCGACTTCTTCAATGATTTTGCCCATTTTACCGTATCCAACTATTGCTATATTCATGCCTTGAAATTGAAAATAAAAAAGATAAATCAGTTGATATTTACCCGAGGAAGAGGCTTTTTATAATTAGGTGAAATCGAAATCGCAAGGCCAATTGGAGCTTGCGGAGAAGAAATCTTAGGCTTGATACCCATTGTAAGTCCACTGTTTATATCAAAGTTTCTGAGGTGT
>JBDLTO010000218.1:0-2826 GCA_039805815.1 Bacteroidota bacterium
ATACCAAAAAGGTAATTATGAGGCTTTTCATACTATCCATCATCATTTTTTTAACATCGGGTTCAGTCCTTGCTCAAAAGGTCTGCAACACATCCGGTTATACCCTTCCGGAAATTAAGACTGGCAGCAATGCTCCTGGTCCTGAAAAGGTGATTACCATCCCGGTAGTAGTCCATGTATTATACAACCAATCAAAAGAAAACATATCCGACTTACAGATACTGTCTCAAATTGAAGCGCTGAATGCAGATTTCAGCAAAAAAAACCCTGATTTCCTCAAGGTTCCTGCTGTCTTTGCATCCCGGGCTGCCAACACAGCAATACAGTTTGAATTGGCAAAAACGGATCCTATGGGAAGAGCCACCTCAGGCATAGTGCGTAAGAAAACCTCAAGGATTATGTGGTCAGACGACAATAAAATCAAATCTACAGCTACTGGTGGTAGTTCTGGATGGGATTCCCGGCAATACCTGAATGTTTGGATTTGCAATACCGTACCCGGATTGTCTGGTTATGCTACTTTCCCGGGGAGCGACCCTGCCATGGACGGAATTGTGGTTCGTTATGATAATTTCGGTACCTCCGGTGCTGTTGTTGCACCATACAATATGGGTAGAACCATGACGCATGAAGTAGGACATTGGCTCGGCCTAAAACACCTTTGGGGTGATGGTCCATGTGGTGATGATGGTATCGAAGACACACCCAAGCAAAGGGGCAGTAACTCCGGAGCACCTGTTTTCCCTAGGCTTACCCCATGTAACGGAAGCCAGGATGGTGAGATGTTCATGAATTTCATGGATTTCACCAACGATGAAGCGATGGGTATGTTTACCTTGGGACAAAAATCAGTTATGCGTGCCCAGTTTGAGCCAGGGGGAAAAAGAGCTGCAATCCTGAATTCGAGGGCACTGGAACAATCATGGAATACTACCATGCAGGCAGCAGTGGTTTCACAGGCGGATACAAAATTGGTTAGTGTATATCCCAATCCGTCTCATTCAGGCAAAATTAACCTGCAGGTAAGTCAGAATACCGGTATCAACGGCATGCATTATGCGATTATTTCTTCTGGTGGTCAGATTATGAAATCAGGACATCTGGAATCTACTCAAAAAGAAATTGACATCAGGATGCTTCAACCGGGTGTTTATCAGATCAGGCTTACAGACGCGGGCACCAATTTGTTTACTAAGTTTGTTGTGCAATAAGCTCAGTTTCTTCTGATCAGGTAATAAACGCAGGTTGTAAAAAAGTTACGGAGAATAGGGATTTTTCTTAACCAGGAAAATTGCTCCCGGGGTTGCCAGCCAAATTTAAATCGGTAAATGGGATTAATCAAATAGTGGGTGGATGCCACGATGGAATAGCCACCTGCTAGGGCAAGTTTTTCAAAACGCTCTATGGAAATGCCCGTCGATTTAATCTCCAGCAGTTCATGAATGGTAGATTCATATTCCCCTCCAAGCCTGAGTATAGATCTATACAAATCAGCAGGCAAAAGGTGAAAATAGGGTAGTACGGAAAGAAATCGGTTACGGCAAACCTGCTGGTGGCCTCCATGTGGCATTTGCCAGGGCGGAAAACCGAAATAAACCACACCACCGGGTTTGAGAAATTGTTTCATGTAAGGGATGAACCTGGATTGATCAGGGATATGTTCTATTACATCCTTGAGGAGGATGATATCAAACTTTTCTCTATAATCTTGCAATGCAGCTTCTTCGTAAATATTGATGTTGATAATTTCAACCTGTCCTGTCTGGATAAATTCAGCTAAAAAGTTTCTGGCATGATTTGATTTTTCCAAATCCAGTTCAATGCCTGTAGCCTTGCACCCCATTTCCAGAAAAGGCAGCAGCACACCACCATCCCCGCAACCAATATCCAGCAAATTCATTTCTTGATGAACCGGTATAGCACTGTTTATAAATGGTAAAACATATGCCCTTGCATTGTCTACCTGTTGCGCAAATCTTACCTTGGGGTCTAGGTGTTGAATCAGGGCCATAGTTCAGTTGAAGTGACTTAACTTTGCGCAAATGTACAAACAGATTATGGAAGAAGTGACAGGAAGCTTCGCTGAAGGCAGGGTTTTGTTGATGTATAAGCCATTGGAATGGACATCCTTTGACGTTGTAAAGAAAATAAGGACATTAATCAGAGTAAGTAAGGTGGGACATGCCGGAACACTTGATCCTCTTGCAACAGGATTGCTTATTGTTTGTACAGGCAAATTCACCAAGAAGATCAATGAGTACATGGCAGCAGAAAAAGAATATACAGGCACATTTACGCTTGGTGCATCAACACCAACATTTGATTTGGAGAGCGAACCCGTATTCAAATCTGCAGTAGATTTCCTTACACCAGATATGATTAATGCCGCAACAATCCCTTTTACCGGAGAAATTATGCAGGTGCCACCCGCACATTCCGCCATCAAGAAAGGTGGTACCCCTTCATATATATTAGCAAGAAAGGGTAAAGAAGTTAAAATGGAGCCCAGAAAAATCACCATTAAATCATTTGAAGTAACAGCCATTGAATTACCCGTTGTTCATTTCAGGGTAATTTGCTCTACCGGTACTTATATACGTAGTCTCGCAAACGACTTTGGCGAAGCTTTAGGCTGTGGAGGATACCTGTCTTCCCTGCGCAGAACCAGAATAGGTGAGTTTTCTGTTGATAATGCATTGGGAATCAATGACTTTATCGAAAAATATGGTTTTCAGGATTTGAAAAGACAGAATACTTAAAAAGCCGAACATTTCAGATTCTTAATTGTTTGTTAATACGAAAAAGCAATCTTTGCTTATCAGTTCA
>JBDLTO010000219.1:0-3302 GCA_039805815.1 Bacteroidota bacterium
AATTCAAATGAACGGCTGAACATCCTTTTCCACTTCACCACTTCTAGCCCCCATTGTAAAAACATCAAGATTATGGCGCCTGCAATTGCCCATATCCCTTTTGAGCGCAACAATGCCGGAAATTGTTCAAGTTGTGCAGTCAACTCATTGTTTGACCTCAATTCAAGATAGATGCCCCTGGCAAGAACCACAAATAAAAGGGGACCTAAAAACCAGTTGATGAATATTTTGATACTTTTGTTCAGTTCAATTGCTTTGAACCAAAAATACCCCTACTTGAAACAGAAATGCAAGATTATTTTGGGAATTGACCCAGGTACAGTGATTATGGGATACGGAATCATTGCTGTGGAAGGTCCTCAGATCAGGATGCTGGAAATGGATGTCATCAAACTAAATGGGAAAAAGGATATGTTCGAGAGACTGGGGATCATCAATGATGTTATCAGTGATCTTATTGTTCGCCATAAACCGCATGAAGTTGCCATTGAAGCACCATTCTTTGGGAAAAACATACAAAGCATGCTCAAGCTGGGGCGGGCTCAGGGTGTTGCCATTGCAGTGGCCATTTCCAACAAACTACCGGTTGCGGAATATTCCCCCAAAAAAGTGAAACAATCGATTACTGGTAATGGGAACGCCACCAAAGAACAAATCTGGAAGATGTTAAACAGCATCATGCCCCTGCCAAAAACGATACACTATTTTGATGCATCAGATGCGCTCGCCGTAGCTGTTTGCCACCATTTCAGTGCCAATGCCATTCCTGTTGAAGCCGGTTCGGCTAAAAAAGCAGCTAGAAAAACAAGTACCGGATGGGCAGATTTCATAAAAAACAACCCTGAAAGGATTTCAGAATAACTGCTGATTCACAGACTGTAAATTCATTTTTTTTGACTGATCAGAAAATAGATGGCAGAAATGAACAAAACCAATTGCATGCCGATTGGTCGGGTAACAATCAAGTCTACCAAAATCTGCACACAGGCAATACCCAAAAATAACCAGGTAGCCCAACGCTCTTTAGACCAGATGAACGACAATGCCATAAAAAGCAGGATATTAAGCAATCCATGTGCAGCAGGATATAACAATCCAAACTTGGCGTACACTCCTGTGAATGTATAGATGAGGTCCATTAACCCGTAAATGGCAACAAGTGCAATCAGTACATTTGTAACAATGGAAGATAATGGCATTTTACTGTCCGTCATAAACCTGAAGTTTTTCCAGAATCCTCATTTGAGCTTCTTTCAATTCTGATTGGGATGGTTTGAGTTTAGTTCTGGTAAAATTGAGGTCATCAGCGCTCATAATAGGAACAAGATGCACATGTGCATGAGGCACTTCCAGGCCAACTACAGAAATCCCGCATCTTAAACAGGGAAATGCAGCCTCAATTGCTTTTGCGATGGGCTTCGAGAAATTGAGTACAGCTGCCAATTCTGTCTGGTTCAGATCAAAAAAATAATCAACTTCACGTTTGGGAACAACCAACGTATGTCCGGTCACCAAAGGAAAAACATCCAAAAATGCATAAAAGAGTTCGTTCTCAGCAATTTTGTATGCCGGAATCTCGCCTGCGATTATTTTTGAGAAAATGGTGGCCATTATCAGATTGTGATCTGTTCGATGATGAAAATTATCTTCCCATTTGGTGCCTGAATTTCTGCCTCGTCACCTACCTTTTTCCCAAGCAAACCCTTACCGATTGGTGATGTAACTGAAATTTTTTGCAACTTAAGGTCTGCTTCCTTTTCGGAAACAATCTGGTATGTCATTGACTTTTTCGTTGCCTTATTCTGAATGGTCACTTTCGTAAGTATAGAAACTTTACTGGTATCTATCGTTGTGGCATCAAGAATACGGGCAGTTGCCAGTTCCGATTCCATTCTACTTATCCTTGCTTCGAGCAGCCCCTGTGCTTCTTTTGCAGCGTCATATTCAGCATTTTCTTTCAAATCTCCTTTTTCACGGGCTTCTGCAATGGCTCTGGATGCAGCTGGCCTTTCAACAGCTTTAAGTTGTTGCAGTTCTGCCCTCATTTGCTCAAGTGTTTCTTTGGTTACATACATTACACTCATGGTGAACAGTTGATGTGTTTTAAATAAAAATAGCAACGCCTCAGAAAAAATCTGAAGCGTTGCAGTATAACAAAGTTAAGTAACTTTTACGAATTTGACCTTCTAAATGCATCCAGTTTTTCAAGAATAACCGCGGGCATGCGAAAAAGCGATTCCTTACTGTATCCTGCAATATGGGGTGTAATAAGCACATTTTTCCTGGATACAAGGCTTTTCAGCTGCTCCGCTTCATGCAGGGTATAGGACTTCAATTCTTCATTTTCAAGCACATCAAGCCCTGCAGCTGCTATCTTCCCGCTATCAAGTGCCCGAATAAGGGCAGCTGTATCCACTACACCTCCCCGGCTAGCATTGAGCAAAACAGGATTTTGCTGCAAGGAACCAAAAAAATGATCATTTGCATAAAAGGCTGTTTCAGCTGTAAGCGGCAGGTGAAAACTGACCACATGAGCTTCTGCCATTAACTTTTCCGGAGAGGATTCAGTTACATATCCGGAGGTAAAACCGGTCTTGTATTTATCAACTGCAAGCACCCTTACTCCAAAGGGTGCAAGTAGGTTGCTGAAAGAAGAACCAGTGTGGCCGTATCCGATGATTCCAACAGTTTTTCCACGCAACTCCAATCCCCTGTTTGGCTCCCTGCTCCAAATACCTTGTGCTACTTCCTGTGCAGCCCATGAAATATGATGCATCAGAGAAAGCAGCATACCCAGACAATGTTCACCAACCGGACCACAATTTCCCTCCGGACTGCTCATACAATGGATATTTTGAGATACTGCAAAACCTACATCAATAATTTCCATCCCACTGCCTAAACGTCCTATCCACTGCATGGCTGTGGCTTTGGACAATATCGCTGCGTCAATATTCAAACGTGTTGAGATGACCATTCCCTCATACAAATGAATAATATCTGCAAGTGCAGCATAACTTATCTGTTCATGAACATCCACATCGTAGCCACGCCGCCTGAGGCCTTCTTCAAGCATTGGATGTGTATAAGCAGTAATAATGACTCTTGGATTCATTGCATCCTATTTAGTAATCCTACATAATCAGCCACAGACAACTGTTCGGCTCTTTTTGTAAATATATCGTCCTTTAGCAATTCAGGTTTGAAATACGGTTTGAGGGGATTTCGAAGTTGCTTTCTCCTTTGCCCAAATGCAGCTTTTACGAGCGAAGCAAACTTGCGGTGATTCACAATTCCATATG
>JBDLTO010000220.1:0-9552 GCA_039805815.1 Bacteroidota bacterium
GGTGTGGCAGGTTATCCTGAAAAACATTTTGAAGCACCCAATCTGGAAGCGGACATGAAACACCTGAAAGCCAAGGTGGATGCCGGTGCGGAGTACATTGTGACACAGATGTTTTTCGATAACAGCAAGTACTTTGCCTTTGTAGAAAAATGCCGCGCTAATGGAATAAATGTTCCGATTGTACCCGGATTAAAACCCCTGACTAATAAAAAGCAGCTTACGGTTATACCAAGAATTTTTCATGTTGACCTCCCCAACGAGCTTATCGACGAAATGAACCGGACCAAAACAGATGAGGATGCAGAAAAAGTAGGTGAGGAATGGCTTGTTCAGCAGTCTCTGGAACTGAAAAAGGCCGGTGTTCCTGTTCTGCATTACTACACACTGGGCAAGCCAATGGTAATCTATAACGCAGTGAGTAAGGTGTTCTGATCTGCCTGTCTTAGGATCTGATCCCAGGTTGTTTTGTTGAGTTGAACGGGATATTTCTTTTTCAGATTTTCCATCCACCTGTTTTCAAGGTATTCTTGATAGTCATTGATAACCTGACCCCTGGCTTCTTCAAATGATTTCTGGGCTGGGTATGGATGAACTTTATCAATGATTACAAAGCTCACGGAGCCATCGCTTTCATTGGTTTGAAATCCTGAAATATAACCTTCATATGGGGTAACGCCTTCGAGTAAAAGGATATCTTTTTGCTCATACCTACCAGTGTCTACAAGTGCTATTTCACTGTACAGTTTTCTGATCTGATTTGCTGAACGATCTGTGAGGTATGCAGTTTTAACCAGTTCAGCAGATTCGCGGTTCATGCTTGTTATTGTGGTGACAGACAAAGAAGCCTGCCAGGTATACCTGGATTTTTGCTTCAGGTAGAAGTTCATGAGTCCCGTTTGGTCAGCAGTGGCTTTTCGCCAGACCATCCTGTCCATGATCTCAAACAAAAGGTTGCCATCCCTGAATTCCCTGATTTGTTCTGCGTAAGCCGGATTGAATTTTTCCAGCTGTCTAGCAATATAAGCTTCTTTGTCTTTGGTATCGCGTGTTAGTCCGTATTTGCCCATGGAGCGATCAATCAGGGCATTTGCGGCTATCATGCGGCGGTCATCCTGTAGCAATTGTTCCTTTATTTCATGTTCACTTTCTGCAAATGTTTGCGGTACTGGTAATTCTTCAGCCAGTTGCAGGATGTGAAAACCATAGTCTGTCTGGAATACGCTGGAAGGTTTGCCGTTGTTGCCAAGACTGAAAACTTCCCTTTCAAATACCGGATCGAATTGTCCAACCCCAATAGCCTCGATCAGTCCCCCGTTAACAGCTGAACTTTTATCGTCTGAAAACTGCTTTGCCAGCGGTGCAACCATTTCACCAGCTGCCACCAGTTGATGCAATGAGTCTGCCAGCTTTTTTCTGTCTGCTACAATTTCAGTCGAAGCCTCTTCTGGGAGCGCAATCAGGATGTGAAAAACACTCCGTTTGCCGGTACTTTTTCGGGTGCTGAGTCTTTTGAAACGGTGAAAACCCTTAACGGATTCAATGGCGCTGGTGGTTTCCCCGTCTTTGATAGCATAAATGGCATTTTCAAAGGGGTGTGGAAGGGTCAGTGCTGTAATGTAACCCAGGTATTGAAAACCTGTGTCTGCCTGTGTGCCGACAATTTTAGGGATAAACTGATGAGCAGTTTCTATGGTGAGGAGCGATCGTTCAAAGGCTTGTCTGACGAGAGAGTCCAGGGTTTGGGTATGCAGGAGGTATAGCGGTTTGATCTGTTCCTTGAATGATGCAAGGTCTGATAATTGGTTGGCCAGCGTATCCAGTTTCAAGTCCATGGCGGCCCTTACTTTCAGCTTGTAGCGCATGAAGGGTTCGAGGTAGTTCCGAACGGCTATACTGTCCGTTTCAGTGCCTGTGGCATTTTTGCGGTAAGACCGGATGAACTCTTTTGCGTCAACAGGTTTGCCGCCATAGGTGAAAAGTGTTTGTGCCTGTAAGCTGCATGTTGCCGTCAGTGCTGAAATAAGAAGGAACAGGAGCCTGCTTTTCATGATTAAGGGGTTTTGACCGATTTGTTTTTCACGTCCATAAAGTCATCCACCTGCAGGTAGCTGAGTTTTTTGGCCATGATGTTTTTGTCTTTATCGAGCAGGTAAACCATGGGTGTTTGATACACATCATACAATTGTCTGTATCCCGGTCTGCCCTCCTTATAAATCTTGTCTTTTGTGGCATCAGTCTGGTAAATATGAACCCAGTCTTTGAGTTTATTGTCTTTGATGAATTTCAGCCAGTTTTCTTTTCCGCCATCGGTCATGATACCCACCAGTTTAACTCCTGATTTTTTCCATTTGGCCTGAAATATAGAGTCTATTTTGGGTACTTCTTCCTTGCAGTGACTGCAGGTAGGGTCCCAGAAACAGAGAACAGTATAGGGTGCTTCCAGGGCATACAAGGAGAAATTTCTTCCTAGGGTATCAATCATTGGCAGTTCAGCAGCCCTTTTGCCAATAACATTGGCCATGAGTGAGTAACCACGGTCATAAATGAATTTGCGGTATTTCTCATTCATCCAGCTTTCTGCCTGTCCGGTCAGGTAATATTTTTCAAAGAGGTGTACAAAAACGGCATCCTGCCCCATATACCTTGGGTTGACGTATTTGTCTGTAAGGCTCGAAAGAACAAATTTGAACATTTCCTCATTTGGTTTTGAGGCTGTAAGCATTTTGTCTGCATAGCGGATCAGTGAATCGCTTTGTTGAGGCAATACTTCATCGTAATAGCGGTCGAAACGACCCTGCAGTACAGGCGTTCTGATCAGCCTTTCATCTGTGAAGCTGATGCCATCCCAAAAATGATCTCTGTAGTAATTGTAGGCAAAAACGCTGTCGAATTTACCACCCGGATGTTTGTCGGCCCCAGGTACAGTAGGGTCTTTGAGGAGGTTGAATATCGATGAAAGCAGGTGTTTGGGGTTGTTTTTCTGCAGGTTGTCTCTGTACTGCTGCATCTCTATGCTAAGCCTTCGTATGCGTGCGTTGGCACTGTCGTATGCCGCTTCTCCCGGCTTGCCGGTCATTTCCTTGCGCAAAATATTGACGGCATTGCCTGTTTCGAATGATTTTTTCTGGTAATTACCAAAAAGCTGGTTATCTGTTGATCCGGTGTAGTTTAAGCCTTTCACCAGGTTAGCCGTATCGGCCTGCACTGAAAACTGCTGTTGCTGGTCGATGATACATTCCACCCAGCCATTTTTCTGGGGGTATACAATCATGTAAACACCACCCTGCAGTTTTTTTTCGCCCTTAAACAAGGCATTGCCTGCTGCATCAATGGCAGCAGAATCGATCAGGTACTGTTTGCTGCCAAAGTGGTAGGCCAGGTAGAGGTAACCAGACTTAAACGGTTTGATGTTTGCTTTGATGGCAAAACCCGTTGTTTGGCAGAAGCCAGACAGGAGCAGTAAAGACAGGACAGGTGTCAGGATAATTCTCTTCATGCAGCTTGCGTTTGCACGAAATTATTCAATTCATCCCGTTTTTACATGAAGATTAACTACAGCCTCAACATTTAACGCTTTGGGAAGGATTGGAGGCGATGCGATTCCCTTAATTTTGCCCCATGCGCAAAAAGAAAAATCCTGTGCTTACTGGTGTGCAGGTTGAAAGTTATGCAGCCGGAGGGAAGTCTATTGCCCGTGTTGATGGCAAGGCCGTTTTTATTGAGGGGGCGGTACCAGGTGATGTGGTGGATGTACGGCTTTCGAAGAATAAGAAAGATTGGGCTGAGGGGAAGGCTATCCGGTTTCAGTCCTATTCAGCAGACCGCGAAACAGCTTTTTGCAGCCATTTCGGGGTCTGCGGCGGATGTAAATGGCAAATGCTTCCTTATGCCAAGCAGCTTGTTTACAAGCAGGAAGAAGTAGAGCAGCAGATGAAGCGTATTGGCAAGGTAGAACTCCCTGAGATGCAGCCTATTGCCGGTGCACAGCAGACAAGGCATTACCGCAACAAGCTCGAGTTCACTTTCAGCTCCCGAAAATATTTTACCGATGCTGAGATAGCAGGCATGGAAATGCCTGAAGAGGGTCCGCGGGGCTTACCTGCCATCCCTGCGCTCGGATTTCATGTTCCAGGTTCATTTGACAAGGTCATAGACATCGACACCTGTTACCTCCAGGAGGAGCCCAGCAATGCGATCCGCAATGCCGTGAGAGCGTACGCGTTGGAAATGGGATACAGTTTTTACGATATCCGCAACCATGTGGGACTGCTCCGTAATCTTATGATCAGGCGATGTGAAAGCGGTGAGCTCATGGTGAACCTGGTTTTTGGGGAGGATGATGAAGCTGCACGCCAAGACCTGATGACGTATATCAGGGATACTTTCACTCAGATCACTTCATTGTATTTTACCATCAACCGCAAGTTCAACGACAGCTTGCATGATCAGGTACCTGTGTTGTTTGCAGGGAAACCTTATGTTGTTGAGGTGTTGGGCGGATTGAAGTTTAAAGTAGGACCAAAATCATTTTTCCAAACCAACACACGCCAGGCCGAGGTGTTGTACGGTATCACCAAATCCTTTGCAGCACTTACAGGAAAAGAAGTTGTTTACGATCTGTATTGTGGCACAGGCAGTATTGGTATTTTTGTGAGTGATCAGGCAGCCAGTGTGATTGGCGTGGAGCTCATTCCCGAGGCCATTGCAGATGCTGAGGAGAATGCAGTTTTGAATGGTATTGGCCATACAAAATTCTTTGCCGGGGATGTGGCAGAAATATGCACAAATGATTTCTTTGCCGTTCATGGCAGGCCGGATGTGATCATCACTGACCCGCCCAGGGCAGGCATGCATGAGAAGCTTGTGCAGCAGATCCTTGAAATGGCAGCGCCTGTTGTGGTTTATGTCAGCTGCAATCCTGCCACACAGGCCAGGGATCTGCAGTTGTTGTCTGAAAAATATGCAGTTACAGCCATTAGGCCTGTTGATATGTTTCCGCACACCCACCACATCGAAAATGTTGTTCAGCTCAAGCTGAAGTGATATTGCTCCAGGTTCGTTAAATTTGTAAAACAAAGCAGCGTATGGAATCAGAAATCAGGCCAGGTCGTTTTCAGGTCTTGCCCGTAGTTATCAAGAATCTCGTGATCATAAATGGATTGGTATGGCTCGCGCAGATCACAATCGGAAAAGATCTCATTTCTATCGAGGATCTTTTTGCCCTGCATCACTTCACTTCAGAGCACTATCATTTCTGGCAGTTCATCACTTACATGTTCCTGCATTCATCCACTTCATTCTTTCACATCCTCTTCAATATGTTCGCGTTGTGGATGTTTGGGTCAACACTGGAGAATTTGTGGGGCCCGGCCAGGTTCCTGGCTTTTTACCTTGTTTGCGGTATAGGCGCAGGCATCACACAGGCTCTTGCGCTTACATATGATATTGCCCAGTACAATGCACTTTTTCAGCTGGGAGAGATCGGGGCTGAAGAGTTGTATATCCTCAGCAATATACCAACGTTAGGTGCATCCGGTGCTGTAATGGGTATTTTTGCAGCTTTTGCCTATACCTTCCCCAACAGCCAGATGATCATCCTCCCCATACCATTTCCCATCAAGGCCAAGTGGGCCCTCTTGGGTTTGGCAGTTCTTGATCTCATTGGTGGGGTCTCCACCCAGTCTACCGGTATTGCGCATTTTGCGCACCTTGGAGGGGCGGCGGTAGGGATTGTGGTAGTGATGATTTGGAACAGGAAAAACAGGCGGCATTTTTACTAAAAATATTCGGTCATGTCATACAGCAAGAATATGGGATCAGGCCGTACAGGGATCTGGAATACAGGTAATCCGCTGGTCATGCTCATTGTGCTTCAGGTCATTTTTTTCATCACCCTCAACTTCATCAAAAGTATTTATACTTTTTCCAGTTTGGCTGATGAAGCTTTTTACCGGAATATTTACCATTGGTCCATTTTACCTGCAGACCCAGCAAGGTTTATTACGAGGCCCTGGACCATTCTGACCATGATGTTTGCAGAGGTGAAAACGCTTACGGTGATCAGTAACCTTATTTGGTTGTGGACATTCGGATACCTCGTACAAGACCTGTTAGGGAATGATAAAATCATTCCATTGTATGTTTACAGCGCCTTTGCAGCCGGTATTGTTTTCATGGTTGTTGCCAACCTGGTTTTTGGCGGACAAACAACAGGGATGTTCTTCAATGGCGCTGCTGCAGCTGTAATGGGCCTCGCTGTGGCAGCTGCAACATTGTCTCCAGGGTACAGGTTCTTCCCCATGATAGGCGGCGGTATTCCCTTGTGGATTATCACAGCAGCATATGCAGTTTTACAAGTGGCGGCGTTGGGCAGGCAGCCCGTGATGCTTATACCCATTGCAGCAGCAGCACTTGTAGGATATGTTTTCATCCGCAGGGTTAACCAAGGCAAGGATCCCGGGGCATGGATGAATCATTTTTTTGATTGGTGTACCAACCTGTTTACACCCGGAAAGAGCAACACAAGCAAATTCAGGAATACCTCTTTTTACGAAAAAAGCGGTCGCGAGCCTTTTGTCAGAAAACTCAATGTAACCCAGCAGCGTGTAGATGCTTTACTTGACAAGATCAATCAGCGTGGTTATGAGCAGTTGAGTGATGAAGAAAAAGAGTTCCTGAAGCAGGCGAGTAAAAAAATTTAAATCCCACAGATCACCATGGCCAGCCGTAAGCGCTATTTCCACGGGTTTGTCTTGTTGCTGAACATAGTGACGGGAGTGCTTTTTCTTTTGTGCAGTTTTGCATCCAGGCTTCATCCCAAGGACTGGTGGTTTACCGGTTTTCTCGGACTGTTTTTCCCATTCATCACGGTTTTGATGTTGTTGTTTGTGCTGTTCTGGCTGTTGGTGAAAAGGAGCTGGGCTTTCATCAGTTTAGTGATGCTCTTGGTAGGTTTTACAGCGATTTCACAACATCTTCCTTTAAGGACCGACGCTGGATTTAATAAAGGGAAGAAAAAGGAAGAGCTTCGGGTGATGAGCTGGAATGTCCGCCATTTCATCCCCTTTGATGAAAGCAGTTTTAAGCCAGACAGGCTCCGACACCGGCAACAAATTCTTGAACAGATCAATGACTATCAACCTGATGTCATTTGTTTCCAGGAGTTCATTGCTATGCCAGGTGACGGTGATGACGATCCCCTTTTTCAGTTAAAACATAAGTACGGGTACAAGTACCACCAGTTTGCAGGTGAAGATATTTTTGGTACCCGGCAGTACAGCGGAATTGCAATATTCTCCCGATATCCTATCATGGATGGTAATTCAATTTCCTTTCCTCCATCCTATGAAACAAATATTGAAAACCCTGTTTATGCGGATATCCTTTTCGGCGGGGATACCATTCGCATATTTTCGGTTCATTTGCAGTCGTTTGGTTTTTGAAACAGGGAGTATGATGCAATTGACGACATCAAGGCTGAAGGCGATAATAACATCAGGGATTCAAAGAACATCCTGCGTAAAATGCGGAACACCTTTTCCTGGCATGGCCGGCAGGCAGATTTTCTTGCTGAGGAAATCAAAGCTTCTCCCCATCCTGCGATGGTAATGGGCGACCTGAACGATGTGCCCGGTTCGTATGCCTACGCTGTGATGCGCGGTAACAGGGATGATGCGTTTTTACAGAGGGGAGTCGGGTTGGGTGCTACGTTCACCAGTTCATCATCATTCATTTTACAACTGCTACCTACGCTCCGCATCGATTATATTTTTCACCCGCAAAAGTTTGCTACAACACAGTTTATGACTGGAGGCAGGCGACTTTCAGACCATAGTTTTCTGCTTGCGGATATCCGATTGTAAAAGGGTATCTCTGTTACAATTCGTATCTTTGTATACTTAAATGAAGATCATGCCGGCATTGCAGTTTTACAATTCGCTCTCACGCCAGAAGGAAGTTTTTCAGTCGCTTATACCCGGGAAAGTGGGGTTGTATGTGTGTGGTCCAACTGTAAGCGGAGAGAGTCATCTCGGCCATGCCAGACCCTTCATCACCTTTGATATTGTTTACAGGTACCTTAGGCATCTGGGTTATCAGGTTCGGTATGTGCGGAATATTACTGATGCTGGACATTTTGAAGAGGAGGGTAGGGAGAGTGAGGATAAGATTTCCAAGAAGGCGGCACTGGAAAAACTCGAGCCCATGGAGCTCGTGCAGAAATACACCAATCTGTTTCACTGGGCTATGCGGGAGTTCAATAATGTTGAGCCTAGTATTGAACCAACTGCAACCGGACATATTGTAGAGCAGATTGTGATGATCCAAAAGATTATTGCAGACGGTTATGCCTACGAGGCCAATGGTTCCGTTTATTTTGATGTGGAAAAATACCACAGACATTTCGGGGCTCGCAACATGCCCTATGGCGTACTCAGTGGCAGGGTATTGGATGACCAGTTGGAGACTACAAGAGAATTGGAATCGCAGGATGAAAAACGCAACAAGGCGGATTTTGCTTTGTGGAAACACGCTGCCCCCGAGCACATCATGCGCTGGCAGAGCCCCTGGGGCGAAGGTTTCCCAGGCTGGCATATCGAGTGTTCAGCCATGAGCACCAAATACCTTGGAGATGAGTTTGATATCCATGGTGGCGGTATGGATCTCCAGTTTCCCCACCACGAATGTGAGATTGCACAGAGTGCAGTTTGCAATCATAAGATTCCTGCCCGTTTTTGGCTGCACAATAACATGATCACCATCAACGGACGGAAGATGGGCAAGAGCTATAACAATGTCATCAAGCTCAGTGAGTTGTTCAGTGGCAATCATGAAATTCTTACCCAGGGCTATTCGCCCATGACCGTCAGGTTTTTCATCCTCCAAACCCATTACAGAAGTACCCTTGATTTCAGCAATGAGGCCTTGCAGGCTGCTGAGCGCGGACTCAGGAGGATGTGGGAGGCTTTTACGCAACTGAACAAGTTTGAACTGGCAGCAGATGTGATTACGGCAAGCGATTTGGATCTGGAGGCGGATTGTTTCCGGATATTGAATGTTTTGGATGATGACATGAACGACGACCTCAATACCGCCAAGGTTTTGGCAGGCTTGTTTGAGTTGGTGCCCATTATCAATTCCATGAAGGATGGTCTTATCAGAAAAGATGCGCTCACATCATCCACTATGCGCATGATGAAAGAGAAGTTCAATACCTACCTTGTTGATATTTTTGGTTTGAAGGAAGAGAAGAAGCAAGACGACCAGAAGTTGTCTGCTGTACTCGGATTGATAGCTGATATCCGGAAGGATGCCCGCGCCAAGAAAGACTATGCCACATCAGACAAGATCCGCAACCAACTCCTCGCTGCTGGTATCCAACTGAAAGATGAGAAGGATGGCGGTGTGAGTTGGGAGGTGTTGTGAGGATGAGGCACAAGGGATGAGGGAAAGTGACGAGTGACGAGGGACAAGGTGTCAATGCCTAAATAACGTTGACCATTTTTTGCCCCTTTGAACTCAATATTCTCTTTGAATACATTTTGAGTCCGAGGC
>JBDLTO010000221.1:0-3353 GCA_039805815.1 Bacteroidota bacterium
TCAATGGTTTGGATAATACCCTATAAGTTCGGTGATATTTAGTAAACGTGCAATTTTTTTATTGAATAGTATATTTTACCCCTCAATCATTAACTAGGCATACATTGATTGCATAAAAAAACCCTGCAATTGCAGGGTTTTTAGTATCTGAAATGAGATCATTTATTGAACGGGACCAGTATATCCGTCATCCATCGTACGGAGGAAAGCAACCACAGCAGCTTCTTGTGCTGGTGTAAGACCAAGGTTACCGAGCGCTTCAGTGTCCATTGTAGGTAAATATTCCGGCCTTCCCCAAGGAACACCATTCCAACCAGCACCCGGAACATCACGTGTATTGTAGAAATGCACCACTTCTTCAAGTGAGGAGAATACACCATTGTGCATGAAACGCTGGGCTTTACCTACGTTGCGCAGTGTTGGAGTTCTGAACTTACCAAAGTTAGCATCTGCCTGAGCCTTCCAGGTCAAGTTATCACTTGTTGCAAGAAAACCTGCAAGACCTGGATCGGGAGCCATATTACCACCTGGATTATTTGGATTCTGAGGAACACCAATATTGTGGTAAGCAAAGTCTGCAAACAGTTCACCAACAACAAACGGCCTATTGCGGTTACCACCCAATTGCTTGTGGCAGTCGTTACAACCTGCTTGATTATTGAAAAGTGCCATACCTTCTGCTTCTTGTGCTGTCATAACATACCTTCCCGCTTGGAATGCATCAAACTTGGATGAATACTGGTTAACTTCTGAAGAACCTTCATAAGCATCTATAGCCAAACCAACATTGTCATAATTCGCAAGTATCGCAGTTTCATTGCTCACATCAATCTCAGCAGTTCCAAAAGCGGCTCTCCAAAGGGCCAGGTATGCACGGTTGCTCTTTAGCTTGGCAAGCACACTGGCAGGACCAGGATGATTCTGTTCTTTATCAGCCAGGAATGGTCCGAGTGCCTGCTCAGCAGCAGTGCTACCCAGGCGCAGACCTGTAGCACGACCATCCCAGAAAAGTCCACCAGTAAATTCAGTACCATCAAAATCCATGACAGGAACAAGTGTTGCATAGGCAGCGGTTGGCGGCTTTCTGCGACCAAATGCACCAATAACAGCACCTTCGCCGATACCTGCAACAAAACCACGCTTGAAGCCTGAAGCTGAAGCAGCACCTCCTGTTGGGATATCACCAAAACCAGAAAAGCCTACCTGTGGAGCGTGGCATGAAGCGCAAGACTGTACACCCATTGGTTCAGAAAGTCTGGCGTCAAAAAAGATTTGTTTACCCAGTTGCTGAACTGCGGTTAGCTTTGTTTTTGTTCTTGCACGGGCATTTTCAATTTCAAGGGAGGGATCAACTGCATCCTTCTTGCAGGAATCCAAAATAAATAAAGCAGATGCTAAAACTGCGAAAGAACGCAGTTTGTGACTGTGTAACATAACAATAGTTTAGTGTCAGAAAATGAGATTACAGCAGTCTTTCGAAGGAATTGGGACGGTAAATCAGTGAGGATTGGATAGCGATAAAAGCTAATAGAAATACAAATTTATACGTATTCGGTTAATAAACAAGAAATACAGCACTAAATAGATATTATTTATATTTACTTTTAAAATATTGATAAAACTGAAAATCAGTGACTTGTCTATTATTCCACCCTTTTTAATAAAAAAAGGGCCGCATAGATATGCGACCCTTAGGCTGTATTTCTATTGTTCTGATAGGCTTATTGTGTAACCCCAGTGTATCCGTCGTCAAGGGTTCTCATGAAAGCTACGATAGCTGCTTCCTGAGCGGGTGTTAATCCAAGACCTCCTACATGCTCTCTGTCCATTGTTGGAAAGTACTCTGGTAATCCCCAAGGTATTCCATTGAATCCTGCACCAAACACATCGCGGGTATTGTAGAAGTGTACAACCTCTTCGAGGGTCCTGAAGGCGCCATTATGCATGAAGCGTTGAGCCTTACCCACGTTACGTAAAGTTGGAGTTTTAAACTTTCCAGTTTCTTGTGCTGCCATTGCTTTCCACTGTGGGTTGGCAGAATTAGCCAGAAATCCACCCAAACCCGGATCATAAGTGGCATTGCCACCGGGATTATTGGGATTGAAAGGCAAACCAAGGTTGTGGTAGGAGAAGTCTGTGAAGAGTTCACCCGCCTGGAAGGGCCTGTTTTTGTTACCACCGGTAGAATTGTGACAAGCACGGCATCCACCTTCATTAAGGAACAAGCGCTGTCCTTCCAATTCCTGTGCGGTGAGCGTGGTGCGACCAGCCATATAAGCATCCCATTTAGAGCTGAACTGGTTAACTTCAGAAGAACCTTCGTATTCAGCTATGGCATAACCCAACTTGTCGTAACTATCTTGAACAGAAGCTGCAGTGCTGATATTGATATCAGGTGTGCCGTAGGCAGCCTGCCAAAGCGCGATATAGGCCCTGTTATTTCTCAATTTTGCCAATACTGCTGCAGGATTAGGGTGATTCTGCTCTTTGTCGGCCAAGAATGGACCCTGCGCCTGCTCTGCTGCTGGCATTCCCATCCTCGCACCAGTAGCACGGCCGTCCCAGAAAAGTCCACCAACAAACTGAAGGTCAGCAGCAACGTAAGAAAGGTTAGGAGCGAAAGTAGCATATGCTGCACTTGGTGGCTTCCTGCGGCCAAATGCTCCGGCTGGAGCACCTTCACCAATTCCCGCTACGAAACCACGCTTGAAACCCTGAGCGGCAGCAGCACCACCGACTGGAATATCGCTGAATCCCGAGAAGCCAACCTGGGGCGCATGACAAGATGCACATGCCTGAACACCTACTGGCTCAGACAAACGGGCATCAAAGAAAATTTGTTTGCCCAACTGTTGAACTGCAGTCAACTGGGTTTTAGTTCTGGCGCGGGCTGATTCAATTTCAAGTGTTTGATCAGCGATGTCTTTTTGACATGAATCTAATAAAATAACAGAGAAAAATAATGCTGCTAAACCTTGCAGCTTGCGACTGTGTAACATAAAAAAGTTTTGATGTCAGAAAATTGATTACAACAGTCTTTCGAAGGAATTGGTAGGGTAAATCAGTAGGAATTGGAAATGCGGATTGTTATTAGACAAAACAAATCTATACACCGTTTTTTAACATTACAAATTTTTATGGTTATCATAAATTAATTCAATGTTACTGTTTTAGATATAAACAATTTCAATAAGCATATAACTAAAATCATTTTCCTGATTAACTTGAAATCATGAACCAAAACAAACAAAAAAAGCCCTGCATTGCTGCAGGGCTTAAGCTGTATTTGCTTTGATCTGATAGGCTTATTGAGCTACTCCGGTATAACCATCGTCAAGTGTTCTCATGAAAGC